>PUOW01000257.1 GCA_003552185.1 Spirochaetaceae bacterium | reverse complement strand
TTTGCGAGATATGCCCAACGAGAAAGAACGCCATCAAGATGATGCCGCCGAGCAAGAACAGGTTTTCCAGGTACTCCATCGCGTTCAACCTTCGAGCCGGCCGGCAGCTTCAAGAGCCACCATCCGCGGTGTCGTGCGCGCGCATCATCTCCGATTTTCTCATTGTCTGTCCAGTATGCCGGCATGCAAACCTGTTTGCATCAGCGGCTTGTATCAGCGGATTTTGGACGCCGTTATGGAACCGTTGCCCGTTGAGTTGCATTCGCCCTGTTCCGAGCAGCGCAGAGCACAGCGCAGAGCACTGTTTGTCTTCACGCGGCAATTGTCGTATGATACCGTTGTACAAAACGAGTGAGCGAAGCTGCAAACAGCGTCTCGATGGTGCTCCTGAATGAAAAACCGGTCGCACACCACAACCTTGAAACACCCCGGCCTTGAAACTGCGTCTGCGCCGGCTATCTGGAAACGTAGGGTGTACCAGCTATCGCTTGCCGCGGGCTCACTGATTCTCATTTTGAGCTGGTATATGCGAGCGCCGGGCGACGGCTTTGTCGCGTGGGTGTATCCGGTGTTTGCTATTCTGCTTCTCTTGTACCTGGTGATGATCAGGTACGCAGACACCGTGCTTCCAATGCTCGAGATCGCGATGTTTGCGACCGTGGCTGCGCTCGTCCTGACACGGCTTGCCTGGCACTTCTTTGTGTTCCGTTCTATTGATGATCGATTGCTTGTCCTCACGGGTGGACACTACTGGTCGATAGCTATTTTGCTGGTGGCAAGCGTGCTGATCTTCAACAGGCGCCGGGGCATAGTGGCAGGGAGCGCGGTACTCGCACTGTCGATTCTTATCGCTGTTGCCGGGCTTGCTGTTGCCCCGCCCGCAGATGGGCTAGGGGGTGAGACAACGAGGCACCTGCTTCGCGTTCATCTGTTTCTCGTTTTGATTTTTGTGCTCGCGAGCTCCGGTGCAATGTTTCGCGAGCAGTACAACCGTGCGGTGCTCCGCGCAGAAATTCTCGCGGAATGGGCCAGTCTTGATGCGTTAACCGGAATCGCCAACAGACGAGCGGCAGACCAGCAGCTGACCCAGACTGTAGCACAAGCGGTTCGTCACGAGCGCCCTCTGTCGATAATCATCGCCGATATCGATCACTTCAAGCGGCTCAACGACAAGTATGGACACAAGTTCGGCGACACTGTTCTGCAGGAAGTGGCCGCGCGGCTCGGTCGGCTTATTCGCGAATCGGACTTCATCGCCCGTTGGGGCGGCGAGGAGTTTCTGATCATTGCCCCGGAAACCTGCGCGTCGGACGCGGCGCAGTTAGCCGAGCGCTGCCGCGCCGGTATCGCCGACGCGCCGCTCGCCGAAACGCAGGTTACCATCACCTTCGGCGTCGCCGAACTCAAAGCAAACGACAGCGTTGATTCCCTGCTCATACGAGCCGACGCCAAGCTCTACGAGGGCAAGGCCTCGGGACGCAACGCGGTGCGCGCCGATTGAGGACCACCGGCCCGGTCGGCGTGAGAGCACGTATGCGTGAGATCCTGTTGTGCAGGTCATCGCTACAGCGAACCGCGCGGCACACGATACGCTGTAGCAGCCGGCGCCGCTTCCGCCGAACTCGGTTCAGCGTGGTTTTCTGAACGAGCGCATGCCTTTGCGGACGAGGTTCCGCATGCCGCGTGAGGCTTCACGGCTGATCTCACGCTTCAGTCCGCCGAGCAGGTCGTCTTTGACCGATCCACGCTCGCGTTCGGGGTTTTGTTCGTGATGCAGTTGCTCGGCCGGAGCGGCGTCTTCGACGCCTGCGGCCTGAGGGCCGGAACCGCCTACAGGCCCGTCTCCCGTGCGCGTGAAGGCGTGCTCTCGCTTCCAGCCCTGATCGCCGATAGAGGCGGCGGCGAAGATACTCGCGACCGTGGATACGTCAAGATCGGCGTGGTCGCTCTCGTACCTGCCCTCGGCATCGGCGTACTCAAGAACAAGCCTCCCGGGCTCACCCGCGGTCTGTACGAACGCGCCGCCGGGCAGATGCAAAATGCAGTGCTCGAGTGCTCCGCCGAGCTGCTCGAGCGTTGCCCGAATCTGTGCATCGGACGGTGCCTGTATACAACTTCCGTTCGAGTCTTCGAGATAGATACCCACCGTGCTCATTCCCCCCACCTCCAGCTTGGTTCTCCGGATCAGTCTGCACCAGTATACTACGACTTTGTAATTCGTTCAGCCATAGGTCTCACGATACCACCGCCCAATGCGCACGGCCTTTTCGCAGACCATAAATCGTAACACCAGCTCGAGGCCCGTGAACGACGGACCTCGAGCATCTATCGCTCAGCTCGGCGTCGTGCAAGAGTTTCGATAGGCCTTGCTACAACACCCGGGGTCAGGATAAGGATCAGCGAGATCAGCACCCCCACCACAAGCGACCTCTTCTTTGAGTCGGGCATGTAGTGCCAGAACGCGGTCCAGAAGCTGTCGAATGATCGCCCCAGATTAATTCGCGGAGGCTGAAAGACAAGCCCTGCTTGCGTTGCGGAGACCATCGCGAGCTGAGGCAGCTCATTCCGGACCATCGGTTTGCCTTCGTACTCCACCCAGACATGTGTGGGCGATACCGAAAGCGTATACGGGATCCCGTGCCATTCGAACAGCGACGACAGTATCAGAAGACGCGTCTTGCAGTCTCCCGCACGCGCCTGGAAGGCCTCCTCGGCGGTCGGGAAATACCACGGACGATTATACGTCACCCAGTCGTACTGGTACGGGAACTTCTCCCGAATCAGCGAATCCATGGCGTAGGGCTCGGTAACGTCGATATAGTGTTCGAAATACCCGGAAACGTAGTACGGATTAACCGGTGGGTTGAAGAGCCGGTACACGCTCTTGAACAAATCTGCCGGCTGAGGATACAGCGTGTAGAGCACCCACAGCATCAGAAATCCTACCCCAAAGAGACGTAGTCTTGCTCGTGTTTTCACAAACCAACCGTTCCTTCATCACCAATCTCACGCCGCTTCCCGATTTTCCTGCCTCGGGCGTACGGATACCACACGCATACCTTCACAGACTACCACACAAAACGAGCGTAACCACGTACTTTGAAGAAAATCGAAGACCACCCACACGCCTGTTCAGTCGGCGGCATGTTATATCATTACGAAAATACTGCGAATTATTCGTTGCGCGTCCACGTGTCTGCGGTTACAATGCCGACTTGAAAAGCGATGTTTTTTTTTCAGCATTACGCATCACGTAGTCGGGCGCGGGCGCATGGACAAGCCGGACGGTGACCGACCCGACGATCACAAGGGGGACAGATGAAAACTTGGGTTAAAATGGCTGTCGGCGCGTTGATACTCGCCGGCGTTGTGGTGGCGTGTGCCACGGTCGAGCGGCCTGCGGTTACCGAGGACGGTGTCGTAGGGCGGTTCGACGACGGGCGCTATCGCGGGATTTACGAGGATCGTGGCGAGCAGCAGGTGAGCATTCAATTTCACCTTGAAGACAACGTAATCCACGACGTGAGCTATCGCCATCTCTATCACTCGGCGATAGACTATCGCGACGATCACACCGACGATCGCATAAGGGCTATTGTTGAGCAGCATGATGCGATCGCGCGGAGTCTGGAAGGCCGGTCGCTTGAAGCCATGTTCGAGCTCTACAATCCGGGTGAGATGATCGGCGACGAATACGACGTCGACGGGGCTACCGCCGCCACATTGCGCGGAAACAAGATCTTCTCGGCGATGATGGACGGGCTCAATCGCGGTCTCTACACACCGGCAAACGATTTCAGCCGTGAGATCGCCGATTATCAGGACGGCCGGTACCGAGGAATTTATGGCGACCGAGGTGAGCAGCAGGTGAGCATACAGTTTCACCTTGAGGACGGCATGCTGCGTGATTTGAGTTACCGGTACTTGTATCACTCGGGTATTGATTACCGAGACGATCACGACGATGGCCGCATTCAGGCTATCGTGCAGCAGCACGACGCGATCCTCGATTATCTCGAGGGGCGCTCGCTGGAGTACATGTTCGAGCTACATAGTCCCGGCGATGTCATCGGCGACGCGTACGATGTAGACGGCGCCACCGGAGCAACAGTTCGGGCCAACAAGGTGCTTTCGGCAATGATGGACGGGCTCAACCGAGGCATCTACGTTCCGCCGAACGGCTTCGATCGCGTGCTTCCGCAGTATACCGACGGCCGTTATCGCGGCATATACGGCGATCGCGGTGATCAGCAGGTGAGCGTGCAGTTTCACGTAGAAGACGGGCTCATTCGCGATGTCAGTTATCGCCACCTATATCATGCGGGTATAGATTATCGCGACGAGCATACCGACGAGCGCATCCTCGCGATCGTTGCGCAGCATGAGGCGATCGGAGATTATCTCGACGGAAAGCCGGTGGAGGCTATCTACGATCTGCACTTTCCCGGTACGGTCATCGATCCGCAATACGATGTCGACGGCGCTACCGGTGCAACGGTGCGGGCTAACAAGGTCTTCTCGGCCATGATGGATGGACTGAACCGCGGAGTCTATTAGTCCTCATCTCGGTGGGCCGCGCACGCCTTACCGTGTGCGGCCCTACTCGCCGTCCACCGCTCGCAGCAGCTCGTAACTATCGGTGCCCTCGGGCGCGTACTCCAGAGCGGTTTTCCCTTCATAGTCTATGAAGCGGTGGTCGGCGCCCGCCTCGAGGAGCATCGCTACCGCCTCGCTATTGTCATGCTGCGCCGCATACATCAGCGCCGTTGTACCCCGGTGCTTATGATAGAGGTTGACCTCGGCACCCGCTTCAAGCAGCATCGCGACCACGATCGGGTCTTCGTTGAGAATTGACCGCAATAGAATCGGTGCCCCGCGGTCGTCGCGAATGTTTACCTCGGCGCCCGCCTCCAAAAGCAATGCGATCATATCAGGGTTCGTGTTCATCACCACCGCAATTGCAAGCGCGGTCTGCCCGGCGTTGGTCCGAAGGTTTACCTCGGCGCCGGCTTCAAGGAGCACCTCCAACACTTCGGGACTGCTGTTACCCGCAGCGGCCGCCATAAAAGGCGTTCCGCCGCCGTCGCTCTGTGCGTTTACCTCGGCGCCGGCTTCAAGCAAGATCGAGTGGACTTCGGGATTCGGATTGTGTCCGGCGGCCATCAGCGCGGTACCGCCCACGCGGTCGCGGGCGTTTACCTCGGCCCCCGCCGCAAGCAGAAGCTCCAGAACCTCCGGGTTGGAATTTGCGCCCGCCGCCCACTGTAGCGCCGTGCTACCGCCTCGGGGGTTTCGGCCGTCGGGTTCGGCACCCGCTTCGAGCAGTATGCGCACCACCTCCGGGTCCGGATTGAACGCAGCGGCAAGCATGAGCGCCGACTGCCCGGAGTGAGGATGACGGGCCTCGACCTCGGCCCCGGCCTCCAGAGCCGCGCGAACCTCAGCGGGGCCCTGTTGTGCCGCGGCCTCCAGGAGGCGCCTGGTGTGGGCTTCCGTCTGCTCGTCGCTCGGAACGTCGTTCGGCGCGGGTGCGGGTGTCTCGGGTGCAGCCGCGCAACCGAGGAACACGAACCAAAGCGCCACCGCAATGCAGATGCCGCATCGTCGCATGACTCATCCCTCCCGTAACCCAGCGCAGAACCGCATCGGTTCATGCGCCGGTCACTCTCTTATAGAGTACCACCTTTTCGGCGATTGGGCGGTAGATTATACTCGCGAGCGTGACCATTGCGTTTGTCGCCGCAGTAATGCTCCTCGTTGCGGGCACCATTTTTGCACAAACCTGGCGACTCGGTGCGCCGCCGATGCCGTCGAACCGAAGGATGCGCCACGCGATCTCTCACCTAGTGGCTATGGAGCTTGCTCGCGCCAATCGCACAGGAGCGCGCGTTCTGGACCTCGGTTCCGGCTGGGGCGGGCTTGCGCGTCGTCTCGCTGCCGAGCACCCCGAAATACCGGTTGTCGGGGTGGAACGAGCGCTGATTCCGCTGCTTTGGTCGGTGTTGATGCAGCGGCTTCGGGGGCCGGCGAACGCGCGGTTTGTGTACCGCGACGTTCTGACCCCGCCTGCCGAATGCGGGCCCGCACAGGCCGGGCCCACGGTTCTGGTCGCCTATCTTGCCCCCGATCATATGGCCCGGCTTGGCCGGGCTTTGCTCGAACGCACCGGCCCAAACGAGACAGTCCTTGTCTCAGCGGCGTTCGCTCTTCACGGGTATGAGCCCGACCGCGTTGAAACGCTTACCGATCTGTACCGAACTCGCGTGTATCTATATCGCGGGCTGTAGCCGGCTACCGTAGTTCGAACGACGGCAGGTTTCTGCTCCTCCTTGGTTTTGATCTCCATCGTAGTACCCCCCTCCGGCTTCGAACGCGCTGCATCGAGGCGAGCACCGACCCGCACACCACCGCTATCGTCGCGAGCGCGAGGGCCGATTCCGGCTTGCTGTAGCCGAAGAAAACCAGCAGCGAGAACGCGATAACCGGAACCGAGTAGTTAAGGATCCCGAGCAGACCGGTGGGCCCGGTTCGAAGCGCGAAGCCCCAGCTCATGAAAGCGATTCCATAGGGCCCAATTCCTATCGCGGCGGCGGCAATCCAGTCGGCGGCATCGGCTTCAACAGCCCCTTCAAAGACCAGATGCAACAGCAACCCGGTCGCACCAGCGTGAAGAAACAACCGCGCGTATCCGGCGAACGACAACCTTCCTGCGTAGCGCAGAAACAGCGAAAACGCGATCCAGGCACCGCCCGCCGCAATCCCTACTGCATAGGCTGTCGGTGGGGTGCCGCTA
>PUOW01000209.1 GCA_003552185.1 Spirochaetaceae bacterium | reverse complement strand
GGGGCTGAACGTCCCGCCGCTGCGCGATCATCCCGAAGACATCGGCGAGCTCGCGCAGTACTTCATCATGAAGCACAAGCCCGCCGGCCCCGCGGAGGTGATGCTGTCGCCCATGGCTGTGAAGGTGCTCGAGAACTACACCTGGCCCGGAAACGCGCGCGAGCTCGAGAACCTCATTCTGCGCACGCTGGCATTCAAAAGCGAAGGAACTATAGAGGCCTCGGATATCGAGTTCGACGGCACCGCGTTTGAGCTCGGCACCCCGTTCGGCACCGGCGGCGCCGGCGCCGCCGGCGGCAACGGTGGGAGCCGGGCCACAGACGCTGCAGGCCGCGAGCGTGCGGCGCCGGGGCGCGCGGGCGCGCCGCTTGAGGAAGGCGAGCCGGGTGCCGGCGAAAGCGCGGCGGAGTCTCTGGAAGAGCGCGAAAAGCGCATCTTGATAGAGGTGATCGAGAAGCACAACGGCAACAAGAAGGCGGCGGCCCAGACGCTCGGTATCGCCGAGTCTACGCTGCATCGAAAACTCAACCGCATGGGCTTGAGGATATAGGGGTGGCCACCACGAAGGGAGCGCGCCCTATGGCTCGGCATCGACGTGAGAGAGAGAGCCACAACAAGAAGCGCGGCGAGTACTACCGCTCGGCGCTCGCCGAGCTTACGCGCGACCCAATCTGTACCGAAGGAACGCTCGCCGAGGCGATGCGGCTTGTCTGCTTTACTACTTCGCGCTGTCTCTCGGCCGCACGCGTGACGGTGTGGTTGCTCTCGGACGATGGAGAGGACCTTCACGCGCTTGCCGAGCACGACTCCCGCGCCGCGCAAGCCGAGCACGGCTACTACCCGCCCGACGCGGCGCTCAGGGCCTGCGACCACGCGCCTTACCTCGCCGCGTTGCGCTCGGAATCCATGCTCGCGATCTCGGATGCAGCAGAGGATCGGCGCGTTGCCGCGGTGTATCACCGGAGCGAACGAGGGGTAGGGGCGGTGCTCGATCTTATTGCGTACCGAGCCGGCCGGCCGGCGGCAGTGCTGCAGATAGACCACGTAGGCGGGCATAGAGCCTGGTCGGCGGAGGAGCGCACCTTCGCCACCGCGGTTGCGGGGTTCATAGGGCAGCGGCTTGCGGCCGACAGCACCCAACAAACCATCGCGGGGCTCTCCTCGCTCGCCGAACGTGAGCGTATGCTCAGGCGCGTTCTTGAGGCTGCGCTCAGCGCTCGATCGCGCACCGCGTTCCTCGATAGAGCGGTAGAGCTCTGCGGAGTTGCGGCCGAGGTTTCGAGAGTGGCGTTTTGGCTGCAGGATCGCGACGGCGACGGCCTAGGGGTGGCGCACGAATGGTGTGCGCCCGGGATCCCTGCGCAGCGGTCGGTGTTGCAGGGCGTGCCGTACCACGCGATGCCGCGCTACCTCGAGCGGCTGCGCACCGGTGCTACGGTTGTCTGCAGCAACACGCACAGATTCGAGTGCCCCTCGGCTGCTCGTATTCTGGCCTCGGTGGGGGTGCTTGCCTTCGTCTCTACCCCGGTTTTCCTCGATCGCCGCTATCTCGGCTTCATTACACTGGAAGACTGCCGGCGCTTTCGCAGCTGGTGCGACGCAGACCTGCAGAGCATCACTGCACTCGGAACCGCGGTCTCACAAGCACTGTCGTCGCCCGCGCTCGGCGCCGCCCCGGCATAGCAGCCCCCGCATAGCAGCCCCCGCATAGCGCGCAGCTATAGCGCGCGGCTATAGCTGCTCGGTGAGCTCGTATGGCTCGTCGGGGTCTTTGGCAGTCGCTCGAATGAACGAAACATCTGAGGTGAAACTGTTCAAACCCGCCGCTTGCTGTATCCGGCTTAGGATGCTCGGTATCGAGTCTTCGGGATCCGCTTGCTCAAGGATCGAGTGCAGCGAGTTGGAGTCTATACTGGGGGTGCCTTCACCGGAGCCGGTTACGCCGTCGGTAAACACAAACAGCGTGTCGCCCGGTCGGTACGGTGCTCTGAGCGTGCGGTAGCTCGCTTTGTCGTTTACGCCCAGCGCAACGCCGGGGGTCACGATATCGAGGACTTCGTCGCCGGAGCGCTTCACCGGAAACGGATTACCGGCGTTGGCCACAACCACCTCGCCGCGCTCGCGATTGATCTTGCATGCCACGAACGTCATGAACATCTCGGGCATGCTCGCGGTGATCTCGCTCAGCTTTGTGTTCATCCAGCCCAACAGCTCACCAGGGTCAAAATCGTCGGTTAGGCGGTAGCGCACGAAGTCGCGGTATAGCATAGATTTAATGATTGCCGCGACAAAAACGGCCTCCAGTCCGTGACCGGCAATGCTTCCGACCAGCATCAGGAACGAGTGCTCGGTGAGCGAGATGATGTCGAGGTAGTTGCGGCTGATGCCGGATTCGCTGACGGTTTCCTGGTGATGGTCTATCTCAACATTGTAGCGAGCCGTTTCGGAGCTAAAGCTGAAGAAGCGCTCGGAAAACTCTTTTGCCGCGAGGTACTCTTGCTCCTTTAGCTCGGGGTTTCCGGTGAATGAGCTCTTGCGCGAGCGAAAGGTTTCGAGCGCAAAATCGAGCTCCTGCAGCAGCTCGTCACGCGACCAGGGCTTCACCAGAAGCGAGAACACGCCGGCGCTGAGCGCTGCTTGAATGTCTACCTTGTCGGTGTATCCGGTCAGCATAATTGGTACAACAGGCAGCCTGAGCTTTCCGACGCGTTGTATCAGCTCGGTGCCCTGCATCTTCGGCATGCGATTGTCGGAAACTAAAATAGCGACTTGGTCGGCCCGGTCGCCGATTACCTTCAACGCGCTTTCCGCGTCTTGGCACGCGCGGATGTTGAGACTGTTGTGCTCGGCCCAGAGCCGCAACTGGCGCGTTAGAGACTCGAGGATCTGCGTTTCGTCGTCTACCAGGATGATATCTTCTCGTTCGCTGCAGTGTTCCATTGCAATACCTCCGTTACGCATCGAGATCGCCCGGCTCGGCAACCGGAAGCTGCACGCGAAAGGTGGTGCCCGACCCCACGGTGCTGAAGACCTCGATTTGGCCGCCTGTGTCTTCTATCAGGCGCCTGCTCACGTATAGTCCAAGACCGGTCCCGTAGCCCACCGGTTTTGTCGTGAAAAACGGCTCGAAGATATTCTCGAGCGCGGCCGCCGGGATGCCGTCTCCGTCGTCCTCTACCTCTATTACGCCGTGCGCGCCGTGGCGAAACAGCCGGATAGAGACCGTCCCGTTTTGCGACAGGGCATCCCGCGCGTTGAGCGTTAGGTTGATCAGCACCTGTTCGACGTTGTTCTTGACCGCGCGAACATAGACCTCATCCTGCAGATCAACAGAGACGTTGTAGTCGTACTTGAGTTGATTCCAGACGATCTCAACGGTATCGTTGATGCATTCGCCGAGCTCGCAGAGCTCGGTCTCCTCGCGTTGCGGGCCCACAAACACGCCGAGCCCACGCACAATGTTTTTGATGCGCTCCATTCCGTCCTCGGTGGCCGCGAGCAGCTTCGGAATGTCCTCGCGCACAAACGCGGTCCCGTGTTCGCTGTCGTACTGCGCGAGCGCGGCTGCGCGCTCGGCTGCGCTTCGCTGCGCCCCGTCGTCGCCGGCCAGGCCGTTCTCAAGAAACTGAAATCGCTGCTCGAGCTTCTCGACGTACTCCTGCAGAACCTCGAGATTACCCGAGACGTAGCCGGCCGGATTGTTGATCTCGTGCGCCACACCCGCCGAGATCCGCCCGATCGAGGCGAGTTTCTCCTGATTGATGAGCGTGGCCTGGGTTCGCTCGAGCTCCTCGAGCGAACGGCTGAGCTCTCGCGTTCTGATCTCTACCATGCGTTCGAGCGCGCTGCTGCGATCTTGAATCTCGCTGATGAGCGCAACCATGCCGGCGATGAGTGAGTGAAGCTCCACCGCCGAGGTGGAACGCGCCGCCTGATGGATGCCTTCCATGTCGTAGCGAAGAACCGACTCGGTGAGCGAGTTCAACGGAAGCAGCAGCTTGCGAGACGTGATCGCGAACACGGCCGCGACGGTTGCAAGGAGCGCGAACGCGAGTGCTGCGAGCAGTATGCCGCCTTGCCAAGCCTGCGCTAGATTGTGCTCAAGTTGGTACAGCCCAAGCCCGCCTGCGGCCATTGCTACCGCTACGCTGAGCGCGGCGCAGGTCAGCAGATAGCGGCGGAACGGGCGCAGCTTCTGGTACTTCTTTGATGCAGGGGTCATGGCTCTGTAACGTTCCGGCGTCCGCGGGTGCGTTCGCGCCCGTCGAGCACATGCAGTAGCTGGTTGCGCATCATCTCGGCGTCCAGCGGCTTCACGAACAACCACCGGACTCTCCCGTTGTTGACCGCCGAGGCTACATCGTTCACCGCGGCGTACCCGGTTACAAGGCCGCGCGGTATATTCGGGTAGCGATGAGCGATCAAGGCCAGAAGATCCGAACCGTTTACCGTCGGCATCTGCCAGTCGGCCAACACCGCGTCGAAGCGCTCAACGTCCAAAAGACGCAGCGCCTGTAACGGCGAAGACGCAAGCTCGAGCCGCAAGCGTGGATCGCGTCTAAACCTACGCCCGATGCTTCGCAAGAACTCCTGATCGTCGTCGACAACCAAGACTCGGTATTGGCTTTGGTTGTCACCCGCGTGCCGGGGATTGGTCTGCGGGTCCGTGCCCTCCCGATCGCTCGAATGCTGATCGCCCGAATGCTGATCGCTCATCGTGTCCCCCCCTTGCCGTTTCGGTAATCACTCTTGCGGCTGCGAGGTGTTCAGATCGAACACAAACGCACCGCGGTTGCGCGCGCTCACGTGCACGCGCGCGCCTTCAACCACAAACATTGAATCTACGCCCCTGTTGCGCTGAATCTGCGCCGCGCCCGATGTCGCGAGCGCGTTCCTGAGCTCCGGCCCGTTGGCGATGATCTCGCGTTCGCTGAACCCGGCTCGCTCCATCACCTCCACCACCTGTTGCGCGGTAAGCTCGGCGGTGTCGCGGTTGGTCATCTGCTGAATGCTGTGGCTGCTGGTCACGGTGGCGCAGCTCGAAAGCGTGAGCAGTACCGCCGCCAAGGTTACCGCCGCCACGGAGGTTGCAAGCCGCCGTGCCGGCGAGCGCTGCCGCTGCGAGAGCCGGCTCGGCAGGTGCCGCCGCGCTGCGGGTAGGGGGTTTCTCGGTGTCTGCATGATTATCCCTCCGTCCTTGTGTCGAGAAACTCGCGGATCGCTTCACGAAACTCTCGCTCGGGAACCGCGCTCCCGCGGGGTCGTGAGGCGTTGCCGGAGCGAAACTCTTCATCATCGCTCTCCACCACGGTGGCGGTTACAAACACCGCTACCTGTCGTGAGGCGTTGCTTTGGCTCTCGCTCGAGAACAGCCGCCCCAGCAGCGGAATGCGCCCCAGAAACGGTACCGCGCGTTCTCCGGTCTGCGCGCGGCTGTCCATCAGCCCTCCGACCGCAACCGTGCCTCCGGAGTCTACCTTTACCGTTGTTTGAGCGGCCCTGCGGCTCACCACCGGCAGGTTTTGTTCGCCGCGCGACACCACATCGCTGACATCCACCTCGAGATCGAGCTGTACCGTGTTGTCGTCGCCGATGCGGGGTGTAATCTTCAGCAAAGCCCCGGTTTCTATGGTTTCAAGCTGCGAGCGGATCTGTGTGGCGCCTTCGGTGGTGATCTCGAAGTATTCCTCGGTGGTCACCCGTATCTCGGCTGTGCCCCCGTCCTGTCCCATTACCTGCGGACTTGAGATTACGCGCGCCTCGTCGTTTTCTTCCATCAGGTTAAGCGTCATGCGAAGCGCGTTGGTAAAATCGCGTCCCGGTGTGTACCCGATCTGCACGCCCCACGGCCACGACAGGCCCCCGCCTTCGCGCTCGCGATCGTCGGTGTAGGCGCCGGCGGTAACGCCCGGCGGCGACCAGTCTACCCCAAGCGAGAACATATCGGTCTCCTCGAGCACCACCATGCGCGCATCGAGCAGAACGTGCTTTTTCGGCACATCGATCTCGGCTATATCCTCCATTATGCGCGCGGTGATCCGGGGGCTCGCGGTGATCGCGAGGGAGTTTGAATCGGGGTCAGCTCGAACGTAGCTCTGTAGCCGTGAGCTCAGCATGTTGCGCGCGGTCTCGGCGGTGACGTTGTCGAGCTTCACGCGCTTCATGCGACTGGTTTCGAGAAACGCATCGCTCGAGGGGTCGGGCGAGTACACGAGGTAGAAGTCGTTGATCTGAATGGCCTCAAAACCCGTGCCCGACAGCAGTGTATCGATCGCACGCCCGAGCGGAACCTCGTCGAGTTCCGCGGTGATTACTCCGCCCACGCTCGGGTCGAGGATCACGTTCACGCCGGCCTGAACCCCAACATCCTGAAGGGCCTGTCGCAGGTCGGTATCGATGAAGACGTTGCTGACAAGCGGCTCCTCGGCCTGGGCCTCGGCCTCGGGCTCGACCTGGGTCTCGGCCTGGGCCTCGACGTCGGGCGGTAGTTCCGCGAGCGCAACCTGCACCGGAGCGGCCAGGAGCGCGATCACGAAAGCGATGATCGCGATGCGGTAGCGGCGCCGGCCGGTGACTGCCCGCCCGCGCGGGGTGCCGTGCGCGTGGGCTCCTTGCGCCTGGGCGCCTTGCGCGTCGGTCCTGTGCGCGTCGGTCCTGTGCGCGTCGGTGCTGTGCGCGTCGGTGCCGTGCGCGTCGGTGCTGTGCGCGTCGGTGCTGTGCGCGTCGTGGGTGCCGTGCGAGCGCGGGGTCGCGGGCCCGCCGCGGGTGGTTTGTGGTTCATTGCTCCTCAACATCAGGGCCTCCCGGCAATTCCGTG
>PUOW01000033.1 GCA_003552185.1 Spirochaetaceae bacterium | reverse complement strand
CTCGGTGCGGCTCACGCTCGAGGTTGAAGACCTCGAGATGCCGGCGCGCATCGTGTCTCCGTTCGGGCAGCTCGTGAACGAGCTTGTCACCAACTCGCTCAAGCATGCTTTCCGCGATATGCCGGAAGGGAATATCCAAATTACGCTACGCCAGGACGGCTCCGGGTACGTTTTCGAGTACCAGGACGACGGACGCGGGCTGCCACAGGTTTCCGACGACGCCGGTGAGAAAGGCTTTGGAACCATACTGATCGAGTCTTTGGCGCATCAGCTTGGAGCCGAGTGGCGCATGAGCGGCTCACCGGGAGTGTGGTACCGCTTCCGCTTCTGATCGCTCTACCGATGCGTACGCCCGGAGGGAGACGCGCCTAGTGCGCCACCAGCCCCGGCACCTCGGCACCGGTCGGCACGCGCCAGACCATCGCGACACCGTCATCGCCCGCGGTCACCACTCGCGTGCCGTTGGGCGAGAACGCCGCGGCACGAATCCAGTCGCGGTGTTCGCGGAACTCGGCCAGTACGGCCGCGGTATCGGCGTCCCAGAGGTAGGCAACTTGGTCGTCGCCCGCAGTAACCACCACCTCTCCGTTGGGCGAGAACGCCGCGGCGCGAATCCAGTCGTGGTGCCGGCGAAACTCGGTCAGTATGCCGGCTGTTTCGGCATCCCAGACGTAAGCCACCTGGTCGTCGCCTGCCGAGACCACCCGCGTGCCGTTGGGCGAGAACGCTACCGCACGAATCCAGTCGGTATGCTGCGGAAACTGTGTGAGCACCTGACCGGTGTGGCTGTTCCAGACGTAGGCCAGTTCGTCGTCGGCGCCGGACACGACGCGTTCGCCGTCCGGCGAGAACGCGAGATCCCGAATCCAGTCGGTATGAAGATCAAACTCGGTCACCACCCCGCTGGTTCGCACCTTCCAGACGTAAGCGATGCCGTCGTCGCCCCCTGAGACCACTCGAGTTCCGTCGGGCGAAAACGCGACCGCGCGAATCCAGTCGCGGTGGCCACGAAACTCAGCCACGATCTCGCCGGTCTCGGCCTCCCAGACATAGGCCACCTGGTCGTCGCCTGCCGAGGCAACACGCTTTCCGTCGGGCGAGAACGCCACCGTCCGCACCCAGTCGCTGTGTTGCCGAAACTCGAGCAGAACCTCGCCGGTTTCGGCGTCCCAGATGTAGACGAGTTCGTCATCGGCCCCTGAGGCCACCCGCGTCCCGTCCGGCGAGAACGCCACGGCTCGCACCCAGTCGGAGTGCCCCTGGAATCTGGTAATCAGTTCGGCGGTTTCTTGGCCGGCCGCGGGCGCCGCCAATAGGCCGAAAAACACAGCCGCTACCGACGCCACCTGTAGGACACGACGGACCTGTCTGTTGCACATGGGCCACCTCTTTTTCGCCGCTTTAGATTTCCCCGCTTCGGGCTCGACGGATTCAGGAGCTATAACACGAACATCTGTGGAGGTCAAACGGTTTACGCATGGCGCCGGCGTGCTACCCCTAAGCTCCACGATCGTATAGGGTGAACTCAAGGAGCCTGTATGAACTTGAGCCTCTCGACGCCGGGGCTGCTGTTTCCGGCGATTTCATTACTGTTTCTGAGCTACACCAACCGCTTTCTCTCGTACGCCGCCCTGGTTCGGGGCCTGCACGAGCGCTGGGGTGAAAAGCCCGACCCTGCTGTTCAAATGCAGATCGGAAACCTGCGCAGAAGGCTGTTGTTGATCCGTCATATGCAGACCGCCGGCGCGATGTCGCTTTTGATCTGCGTGGGGTCCATGCTGGCGCTGTTCCTCGGCGCGATCCCGCTCGGGGAGGTATTGTTCGGCGTCAGTCTGGTTCTCATGGTGCTCTCGCTCGCGCTGCTCGTGCGCGAAATTCAGATATCGCTCGACGCGCTCGATCTGCAACTCCGCGACATGTCTAACGACACCGCCGCGTAACGTGCTCGAGAAAACGCTCGCCAACGGCCGCTATGCTCTACGCAGCCGCCCTACGGTACGGAGCATCGAGCGGACGCGGCACGATCAAGCCTGCTTCTATGAAGATCCTGGCAAGATCCTGGGCGCATCCTGAAGCCGGTGGGCTTCAGGACCGAGCTCTGCGGGGCTACGGTCCGCCTGCGGCGGACGCCTCGCTTCGCTCAGCCCCCTCCGATCTCTTGCGCGCTCTTGCGTGGGGGCTTTACACGATTGGCCAATACGTGGATACTCTAAGCTGTTACGCGGATGAGATGACTCGCCTACCTTGGTTTTCCACCGACTTGCCGAACTTCTTCCCGCTGACGAGGTCTGCCGATGTGCGGGCACAAAAATTTTATCTGCTGTGCGGACGCAATTCGGCCTTGCACAAGCGGAAGGAGTATCTTTTATGGCAACAAAACTCTATGTTGGCAATCTTCACTTTCAGACTCAGGAGCACGATCTTCGCGATCTCTTCGGCGGATACGGTGAAGTCGTATCCTGCAACGTTATCTCGGATCGCGACACCGGACGCTCCCGTGGCTTTGGGTTCATCGAAATGGCAAACGAAGACGAAGCCCGCAGTGCCGAGAACGCACTGAACGGTCAAGAGTTCGACGGACGTCAATTGAAGGTCAACGAGGCGAAGCCTCGCGAAAATCGCGGCGGCCGTTTCTAGAACCGCATCCCGCACCCAACGCAGCCGCCGCGAACCGCGACGGCGCGCGCCGAGTGAACTATCACTGGAAAGGATCTCCGCTTCGGAGATCCTTTTTTGAATCCCACTTATCGATCGCAGGCTCGCGCCGTTATCCGTACACACAACGAGCGTGGGCTGATTGGTTCCTTATCGTTTATCGGAAAGCCCAATCGCTCTGCGCAGGCCGGCCCGGTCGCGGTCGTGAGCAAGCCGGGCGCTCAGCTCCGAGAATCGCCGGCTCCGCGGCCGGCACCACGACCGGCTCCGCGCCCCGCCTTCGAGATTAGCCCGTTTAGTACGCGCTCCCATCCCCGCATAACACGGTCGGGGTGATGCGCCACAACCGCTTGGGGCGCACGTCCGGCGATATGCCGCCGCAAACGTGGGGTCATCATCAGCTCGCCGAGCTCTTCGGCAAAGATCTCGGTCTTTCCCGCCGGGATGAGGATGCCGCTGCTGCGGTGGCCGATGATCTCGCGCGGGCCGGTGGGACAGTCGAACGCCACAACCGCGCTTCCGGCCGCCATCGCTTCAAGGAGCGAGAGCGCAAACACTTCGCTTCTCGACGGTAATGCAAAGATCGCCGCCTCGTGGTACTCGGCAGCAACCGCCTCCGGCGCCGGGCTGATCTCGAGCGCGCGGCCGATTCGTAGCTCCTCGCCCAGCGCCTCCAACGCCGGCTGCTCGGGGCCGTGCCCCACAATGCGCACACTCCATTCGGGAAACTCGGTGCGGATGCGGGCAAACGCCCGAAGCAGGAGGTCGAACCCGTTGTGTGCGCGCAGCGAACCCACCCCGAGCACCCGCTTCGCCGTCGGCGTAGCGTCCGCAGGCAGCAGATGCCGCGGCAGCGGGGCCGGAATAACCTCAATGCGCGGTAATCGCGGCCCGGCTCTCCGCACGGCGGTTGCGGTTCTAACCGTGGGGGCCACAATCAAATCGGCGCGCTGCAGTGCCTTCAGATACGCGCCCCGGGGCTCGGTCGCGGGGTCGCCCGCGGCCACCGCGGCAACCGGTATGCGCGCGCGTCGCGCGGCGCCAACCGCGGCGGCGCCCAGACCGGTGCCGTCGGCAAACGCAACGACGCAGTCCACACCGAGCTCGCTGTAGCGCGCACGCAAGGTCCGCTGCACCGTTTTGAGATTGCCGAGACCGCGCGGGCCGAACGGCGGCCCGGCGATCCCAAGCGCGAGCCGCAGCACCTCGGAGTGAGGGGTGAAAACGTCGTGCCGGCGTGAGGTCGGGGTAATCAGCGCAACATCTCGCCCGTGCTCTGCAAGGTACGAGGCCGTCTCGCAGGCGGTATGCTGCACACCTCCGAGTGTCAATGAAGATACCACAAAAGCGATTCTCACGTTGTGTTTTAAGGTACTGTGGGCTCCGTTGCGCGACAAGCGTACCGGCGCAGGTCTCTACGCGGGCGTGTTTGTGGTACTATGCTTCGCGGAACCCACGCCGGTGTCCGGCATCATCTGCTTGAGCCCGCGCCGCCGGCAATGACCGTTCAGCCGGCCGGCGCGTTGTCGGAAATTGTCGGAAGCTGTTGGAAAGGTTCGCGAACCAAGGAGCATACGGAATGAGCGAAAGCAAGGCCCGCGACGGAACACGCGAGTTCGATTTGTTGGTGATCGGGATCACCGGGGTCGCCGGCAGAGTTGTGGCCGAGCACCTTGTTGCCGCGAGTGCCGGGTTTGCTGCGCGGACAGGACGGCCGCCGGCGCAGGCTTTCGCAGGACGGAGCGTCGAGCGGATGCGGTCGGTACGTGAGCGCTGTATGCGGCGAAGCCCGGCGGCGCAGGAGCCGGAGCTCATTGAGCTCGACCTCAACGACGAACCCGCCGTTGCAAACGCGGTGCGCCGAGCGACGGTCGTGATCAGTACGGTGGGGCCGTATAGCCGCTACGGTTCTCCGGTTGTCGCGGCGTGCGCGGCCGCCGGTACCCATTATCTGGATCTCACCGGCGAGCTGCCGTGGGTTCGCCTCATGATCCGGGAGCATCAGGAGGAAGCCGAACGGTCCGGCGCGTGTCTGGTGCCGTGCTGCGGATTCGACTCGGTTCCGAGCGATCTCGGTGTTATGCTTGCCCGCGACGAGTTTCGAACGCGGCACGAGCTCGCGCCGGCGGCCATCAGGCTCGTGATGGGCGCCGCCGACGGCGGATTCAGTGGTGGGACGGTCGCGAGCTTGCTCACGGTCATCGAGACCGCGCGCGGCTCGTCCGAGACGCGTACCGTGCTCGCCGACCCCGACAGTCTCCTGCCCGAGTCGGTATTCGGTTCCGGCGCGCGGCCGCCGGCACGCAACGGCACCCGCTCCGTGATCTCGCGGCCGCGCTTCGACCGCAGCCTCGGCGCCTGGACGGTGCCCTTTTTCATGGCCCTCATCAACGAGCGGGTTGTTCGGCGAAGCAACGCACTCTCGGGGTTTCCTCTGGGCCAGGACCCCGACTATCGAGAGGTCCTCGCGTTCGGCCCAGGGATAGGTGGTGCTGTTCGCGCGGCCGCGGCTGCGGTCGGCACAGCGCTGTTCGGCGCGCTGCTTATGTTCAGCCCCACGCGGAGGCTGCTGGCCGCAACGGTGTTGCCCGGGCCGGGAAAGGGCCCGTCGCAGGCGGAACGCGGCGAAGGCAGCTTCAGGCTAAACATACACGCCTTCCCTCCCGCCGAACAGCCCAACTCGGCACCGCTTACGGCGGAGGTGAGCAGCAACCGCGACCCGGGCTACGGCGCAACCGCCATAATGATCGGGGAGGCGGCCCTTCTGTTGGTGGAGCGCCTCGAGCGCGGGGAGACACTACCGGCGGGCTTCCAAACACCGGCCTGCGCCGGCGGGCAAGAGCTTATCGACCGCCTGACCATCGCGGGAGTGAGGTTCAAGTACTGACACGAGTTTTGTGGGTGTCCCGGTCACCCCGGTAGAAAGTATACGATGCCAACGTACAATAATGTTGAATATCATCCGATAGTATCGTATAATTCTTAACCATGGATGATCTGCTCTATCAATACAACCGCTGGTGGGAAGAGCCCTTTACACTACCGGGATTGTATCGCCGGGAGCGTTACCTCGGATACTTGCGCCATCATCTGCGTATCGGTCGCGTTGTTTTGGTAACAGGCCTACGTCGTGTTGGTAAAACCACGCTCATGCGTTTATTGGTGGAAGATTTAATTGGCGCGGGGGCAGACCCACACACCATCTTATATGTAAGTGCCGACGATTACCTGTTGCGCGAGCATTCATTATTGGATGTCGTGGAGTCGTTTCGACGGATACATAAGCTTTCGGTGGATCGCGCGGTAACATTGCTGTTCGATGAGGTTGCCTCGAAGGAAGATTTCCAACAGCAACTGAAAACGCTCGTGGATCGGGAGTATTGCAGCGTGATTGCCTCCTCCTCTTCGGCGGCGTTGTTGAAAGACAAAGGCGGACTGCTGACCGGCCGATCGATCACGCTCGAGGTGCAACCGCTGAGTTTCACCGAGTACCTCGAGTTCCGACAGATCCGCATCGCTCGGCGCGACAGGGGGCTGTTGGACACCTACTTTCGCGAGTACGCACGAGACGGGGGACTGCCGGAGCATGCGGGCTCTCCGGATCGCGAGTATCTGATGACGCTCGTGGATGACATCATCCAGAAAGACATAACCGCCTACCGCGGTCTGCGAGACCATCAATTGCTGCGTGATTATTTCACCCTGCTGATGGAACGAAGCGGAAAACAGGTAAGCATCAACAAGATCGCGAACATACTCAAGCTCTCACCGGATACCGCGAGACGGTATCTGAGCTATTTCGAAGAGAGCTATCTGGTGCATCTGGTTGCGCGGTGGGGGCGGACGAATGAACGGCTACTCTCGCCGCGAAAAGTGTACGCATGCGACTTAGGGATTAAGCATCTGTTTATCGGGGATCGAGACTGGGGCAGTTACTTCGAGAATCATGTGTACCTCAGGCTACGCGAGCATGACAAACGAATCTACTACGTCTACGAGAACGGAATCGAGCTGGACTTTCGCACCGCCGATGGGCTTCTGCTGGAGGCG
Organism: Spirochaetaceae bacterium; assembly: GCA_003552185.1. Taxonomy (GTDB): domain Bacteria; phylum Spirochaetota; class Spirochaetia; order DSM-27196; family SLAA01; genus B1Sed10-166. The sequence continues at coordinate 186 of PUOW01000033.1, read as the reverse complement.
AAGTATAACGATAGCCTCACCGAGAACCAGCAGCGGCTGTTCGACACACATCAGGCACGCGAGAAGGTTGTCGTCGATTCGGTGCAGGGCCTGACTGATAGTTCCATTCTGAGCGAAACACAAAGAGACGAGCACGGATAGTCCCGGACCGGATTCGGCAGACTCACGGCTTGGACTCACTACTCG
>PUOW01000024.1 GCA_003552185.1 Spirochaetaceae bacterium | reverse complement strand
TTCCCGGCGATCTTCCGGGGCGCGCTCGATGTGCGCTCACACTCCATCACCGACGAGATGTGCTTTGCGGCGGCCGAGGCGCTCGCCGAGGCGGTGCAGCATGAGCTTGGCCCGGAGCGCATCATTCCAACGATGGAAGAACGGGAGGTGTTTCCGATCGTGGCCGCGGCGGTAGGCCTCAAGGCCCAGGAGCAGGGCGCGGCCGCGCTTCAACTGGACCGTGCGGCGCTGTTGCGTAGCGCCGACGAGATGATCGGGCGTTCGCAGCGCCTCACCGCGATGATGCAGGATAACGGCTTCATCGCTCCCCCTGAGGAAGAGCTATGATCTACGACCTGGTGATACTAGGAGCCGGCCCGGCCGGGCTGGCGGCGTCGGTTTACGCGGCGCGCAAGAACCTCGAGTTTGTGACGGTCGCCGTGACGCTCGGAGGCCGCGCACTACAGCGGGTCAGCATTCCGGACGCGCCCGAGCACAGGGCAACGCGGGCCGATGAGTTGGTTGAGGCGTTTCGTCACGAGCTCGAGTACCTGCACGAGCACTACCGGCCGACGCGGGCCTTGGAGGTGCAGAGAGTTCCCGAGGAACCTCGCTACACCATACAAACTGCGGACGGTGGTGAGCCGATACACACGCGAGCCGTGATCGTGGCCACCGGCACGCGCGTGCGGCGCCTCGCGGTGCCCGGCGAGGAGGAGTACCTCGGCCGCGGGCTCGGATACTCTACGATAAGCTACTCGCACCTGCTGTCGGGCCGCTCGGTGTTCATCTACGGCGACGGACCGCAAGCCGCGCGCGCGGCGCTCGAGGCTGCGCGCCACGCCGGCTCGGTTACCCTGGCGATGCAGCGCGGCGCGGAGCTCGAAGCGCTCGAGCTTCAGGATGCCGCCGGCCGGCGGTATCGCGACAAACTGGAGCAGGCCGGGAACCTTCGGATAATCTACGACTGCGCGGTAACCGCGTTTGAGGGCGACACGCACTGCCGCTTGGCCGAGATCGAGCACCCCGAAGGCGGACGCGAGCGCATCGAGGCCGACGCCTGTTTCCTTGAGCTCCGCCCGGAGCCCAACAGCGAGCCGGTAGCCGGGCTCGCGGAGCTCGACCCCCACCGGTACATCGTGGTGGATCACCGAAACCGATGCTCGGCCCCCGGGATGTTTGCCGCCGGCGACGTGACCGCCGGCGCAGGCGCGCAGTCGCTCGTGGCGCTGGGCGCAGGGGTGTCTGCGCTGCTCAGCGCCTACGAGTACGTGATCTAACGCATCATGTAAAGATGCAGAGCGGCATGTAGAACGACACGATCCAGTTCGGCTGGTCGACGATCTCGCTGATCTTGAGGTCACCGACCGCGCTGCAAAGGCAGTACGCCTCCTCAGGCTGCAGCCCATGCTCTTTGCCGAGCCACTCGATCATACGTCGGACTGCGTTCTTGGAGTTCTCCATGAGATCGGGCCCCACCGCAGTGGTGGCAAAATAGCCGTCGCCGGTGTCGTGCACGCTCAACGGGCTGCGCTTGGTAATGAACTGCGGAGCGGGGATGTTCGCACCTTTGCGCAGGTTAAACCGCAGACTAAACGACATCGGACACTCAACGCCGGTGACGCAGACCTCGCCGTCGCCCTGCACCGCGTGACAGTCGCCCGCCGAGAACAGAGCGCCCTTCACCTGCACCGGCAGTAACAAGGTTGCCCCTTCGTTGAGGTGGCGGATATCCATATTGCCTCCGAAATCTCCCGGGGGCAACACGAAATGCTCGCCGTCTTCCGCCGGGGCCACTCCCATCGTCCCGCAGAACGGTTGCAGCGGGATCACGATGTCGTCGCGCAGGCGGGTCGTCTTTCCGTCGGAGAGATCCCAGTGCTTGATGTAGGGTTCGCTGAAGTCGTCGGCTAACAACCCAAGCCCGGGAAGAATGCCGTTCCAGCCCCAGTCGTCGGGTTTGAGCGACAACACCTCGACCTCCAGCGCATCGCCGGGTTCCGCCCCGGCAACATACACCGGCCCGGCGAGCGGGTAGAGTTGGTCGAAATCGATCTGAGTGAGATCCTCGGCTTTGGAATCCGGCGTGACCTGCCCATTGGTGACTTCGCGTGTCCAACAATGCACCACGTCTCCCTCACCAACGGTGAGCGCCGGTTCAAGCTTGTTGTTCCATTTGAAGTGATACTGATTAGGATCGAGCCTGTACTCAGCCATACGCCTGCCTCCTCTTAGATAGTTCTCGGTGTGGCACAGCGAAGGTTGTTCAGCCTGAGGTGCAGTATATCACAGCCGTTCGTAAGCGGTCACGACCAAGAGGGCGGCTGCATGTGCGGCCGCAAACTCCGACCCATGCTACCAATGTTCGTTTGCTGCGGCAATGGTTTGTGATTATCTTACCAACACGAGCGGAGGTGGAGATGGGTCCGGTAATACGTCGACGCGTGCTGGTTGCCGCGTTCGTGGTTTTCTTAGGAGGTTCCCTGTTCTCAGAGCACGCCGGCGACTCGGTTCTGCTGCTCGATGATTTTTCGCGCGCGGACGGGCGATCATATCTCTCAACGGAGTGGGAAGGTTTTACCGACCGCGTGATGGGTGGCCGGTCGGAGATGAGCGCCGCCGTAGTAGAGACCGAGATAGGACCGGCGTTGCGTATGAGAGGCGATGTCTCGCTGGAGAACCGAGGCGGTTTCATCCAGGTTCGTCTGCCGCTTTCTACGGACGGCGTGATGGACGCAAGCGAGTACCGGGGCGTAGCCGTGACCGCCCGCGCCTCAGGCGATCACTACTATCTTCATCTGCGCACCACCCGCACACGCTTCCCGTGGTCTCACTACGCACAGAAAATCCCGCTTGGCGAAAACTGGGAGCGTGTAGAGCTGCCGTTCGAAGAGTTTGAGCCGCGTTACATGATCGGACGGAGCTCGCCCAACGTCTCACGTCTCAGGTCGCTGGCCGTAGTCGCGGGAACCGCCGAGTTCACGGCCGACATCTGGATTCGCTCAATAGAACTGTATAAGTGACGACAAATACTCTACGACTCGGCTTGGGCTTCTTCTGCCGTTTCTCCTTCTATTTGTGCTCCGATCGGGTCTTCGAAGGTAGCCCAGAGCGCCGGGCCTTGAGAAAGCTCTTCGTCGGTTACAAGACAGGATTGGAGATCGCTTTCGATCGCGGCGCGGTCCATCTGTATGCCGATGTAAACGATCTCTTGGCGGCGGTCGCCCCACTCACCGAGGAACTCTTCGCGGATTTGGTCGCGGAGCTCGGCCTCCTCGGGCCAGTGCTCTTTCGGTACCGATGCCCACCAGTATCCGGCAATGTCCACCTGTTTGTGGGTGCCGGCTTGGGAGAAGAAAAAGGTAAGCTCCGGTTGGGTCGCGATCCAAAAGAAGCCTTTTGCGCGCACCACATGCTGTTGATCGGCCTCCCAGTACGCGGTCAGTCGAGCTGGGTGAAACGGTTTGCGGGCACGAAACACAAAGCTCGAGATCCCGTATTCCTCGGTTTCCGGTATGTGTTCGGCTGCTAACTCCTCCTGCCAACTGTCGCTTTCTTCGGCTTCAGCGAGATCGAAGAGCCCGGTGTTGAGGATCGCTTTTGGCTCAACCTCTCCGTAGCTGGTCGTAATGAGGCGTGCTTTAGGGTTCAGTGCTTTGAGAATCCCGGAGACTTTCCGCGTGGTTTCCTGATTCACCAAATCTGCCTTGTTGAGAACAATAACATCCGCGAACTCGATCTGATCCGTGAGGAGGTGCGCTACGGTGCGGTCGTCGCCCTCGGCCATCTGCTGCCGACGGTCTTCCAACATGTCACGCGAGGTGAAGTCGTCGAGAAAGCGCGAGGCGTCTACCACCGTCACCATGGTGTCGAGCCGTGTCAGGTCACGCAGGCTAACCTGTTGCTCGTCTTCAAAGGTGAAGGTTTGGGCGATAGGTAGCGGCTCAGAAATCCCGGACGACTCGATCAGGAGGTAATCGAAACGGCCGGCACGCGCGAGACGCGACACCTCTTGCAACAAGTCGTCGCGGAGGGTGCAGCAGATACATCCGTTCGACATTTCAACGAGTTTTTCTTCGGTTCGACTGAGCGCCGCGTCGCCGCCCTTTACCAGCGAAGCATCTACGTTGATCTCGGACATGTCGTTGACTATCACCGCAACGCGCAGCCCCTCGCGGTTGTTCAAGACATGGTTCAACAATGTGGTCTTCCCGGATCCGAGATAACCGGAAAGAACCGTAACCGGTAGTTGTGTGCTCATAACTAATCCTTTACTGATGTAATCTTTTACTGACGCTCGGTTCTATAGGCCGACCAACTGAGGGCTTTCCCCCACAAGGCTCACGGCCGCTGCCCAAAAAGGTAACACAACGTATTACATTAGCCAAGCGCTCCAGTTAGCAGCGCTCCAGTCAGAACGGTGCGGCAATAACACGGGTGTTCAATAAACTGTCCAGGACACCTTGGCAATCACGAAGTAATACAATATATTACCCGCAGGGGTCGGCAAAAACTACTACAGGAGTTGCACATGGCGAACAAGAACAAAGGCAATGTCCAGATCATACGGCTCAGAAGCACCGAGAGCCACCATTGTTACTATACCAAAAAGAACAAGAAGAACACCCCGGGCAAAATGGAGCTGCGGAAGTACGATCCGGTGATCAAGCGCCACACCCTTTATCGGGAGTCCGGGAAGGCGTAACTTCTGCAGACAATCAGTATACGGGTCCTCACCAACTACTGGACGACAGTCGGCGCTCGGTAGCATCTTTCTTGAACTACAGGGGTGTTCCGATGATCCGCTAACCGGCTTCTATCGCGACGGTTTCTGCACGACCGGCGAGGGGGATCTCGGTGTACACGCGGTGTGCGCCGAAGTGACGGAGGAGTTTTCGCGGTTCAGCGTTGCTCGGGGCAACGATCTCTCGACGCCGCGGCCTGAGTGGCAGTTCCCCGGCTTGAAGCCGGGAGACCGTTGGTGTCTCTGTGCGCCTCGCCGGCAGGAAGCCTTCGAGGCGGGCATGGCTCCGCAGGTGGTGCTCGAGGCCACGCAGATGACCGCACTGGAGTTTTGTGATCTGGAAGATCTGGAATCCTCCGCGGTTGATTAATACCTGGTGCGCCGAGTTTACGCGAGCTGCTCGGCGCACGGGGGTAAGCCGGTTCCATAATCGCCCGGCCGCCCGGGCGGCCGGGCGGCGGCTACCGAGTTTCGCCTTCCTCGCGCATCAGTTCATCGATCATGATCAAGAGATCGCGTCGGCTGTAGCCGGTCTCCTCGGTGACATCGCGGACCGTGGTTTCGGGCGAGGTGCTTTCGGGCAGGCCCAACACGCTTAGAATCTCTTCGAGCGAGACGGCACTCTTCTCCGAGACATCTTCGAGCGAATCCGAAGCCCGAATATCCTGCAGTGTCTCGTGCACCTCCTCTATCGTTCGTGTCTCTCCCGTGATTGAACTCAAGGTTCGGCCGCGCTCCCAGTAGCCGGCCGCGACCGAGGCGGCGACGGTTCCGGCAAACAGAACGACCACCAGCATGCCGGCGACATGCGGCTGCAGACGCGAGAAGTTCAAGCTCATGCTGCCTTTGTGCGGGCAGCGGGTGATGCAGTTGTAGCAGTGAATGCATTCCGGGTCGCGAACCTTGTATGTTTTGCGTATTTCTATGCGCGTTGGGCAGACCCTCTCGCAGAGGCCGCACTGCACGCAGCGCTCATGACGCTCAGGCTTTACCACGCCGAAGCGGTTAAACACCGCGAGCGCCGCGCCGAGTGGGCAGAGATATCTGCAGAAGAATCGTTCTATGAACAAAGACAACAGCAGGAGTATCACGAGGATCAGGCCGCCCATCATGATGTCTTCCACGATCTCGGCGGGGTCGAAGATCGTCATGAAAGCCGACCACGGGCACCAGGCGCGATAGACCAGCTTGCCGGCGGTCCAGGTGTAGTACAGCACCAGCACGAGCACCAGGTACTTCGCGTACCTCAAGGTATGATGAAGACGATAGGGGAGCTCGAAGCGTTGCTTGATGCCCAGTTTCCGACCCGCGCGATGTACCCATTCGTTTACGGTTCCGAACGGACAGAGCCTGCCGCAAAACGCCCTCCCGGCAAACACCGCGGTTACCAGCACCGCGAGCAACAGAAACACCGCCGAAGAGTGGACCCGATGAATAAATTCGCCTCGCTCGATGAGCGAGTACAGCGTGGCGAGACCGCCGAACGGGCATAACGCGTGCGCCGACGGGTAGCTATGGTCGATCGTATGCAGCAGCCCGAAGGTCATCACCGTCAGGAGCACCACCAACTGCCACACCTGTCTCTTCATGATACGTTTCATCGTTTTGCTCCTTTCGCAGGTTGGAACCAGTACACATCGCGCGTGTGAAGATCAGGTGAAGCTTTGAAGGAGGTTCTCTGATATCCGGAGGGCTGAGCAGCGCTGCGTCGACACGACCAACTGATCCGCTGCACCCACAGCCGCCTGGGACAACCAGACCGCAGCCAAAGGGGCCACGCTGACTGCGCCTTGTCCGGTCAAGAGCCCATTAATCGCAAGGCCGATCGTAAAAGGATACATGAGTTCCAGCACATACTTGGTCAGGCTAAGCGTGTAGGTGCCTGCAAGACGGAGCCGATAGGGGCGAAAAATGCCTCCGGTGGAACGTGACATCCGTTAACTCCTTACCCGTATCCGGTGTTGAAAGGTGTTGCAATGTGTTGCGGCGTTTGCTTGCGCGCCGGCACGCGCAAGGCTATCATTACCGCTATGAGCACGAACAGTATTGACAATGCCGGTGGTGATGCCGGCAATGATGCGCGCGATCTCGACCGCCGCGTTCAGCGGATGGTCGACGCCCTGCCGGCAAAAAAAGGTATTCACCACGCGATCCTGGAGATCGAGAGCGGCGA
>PUOW01000272.1 GCA_003552185.1 Spirochaetaceae bacterium | reverse complement strand
GGGTGGGATTTCAAATCAGGGCACTGTGATCGCGGGTAAGGCCGCGGAGAGTGAGGGCTGGAGGCGAAGCGGGGGAATTTTCAGAGAAAAAGAAAAAGTCTATCCTCCTGATGAAAACAACAAACCAAAAGGATCAGGAGGACAGACATGTTGGAACTGCTTTCAGTGTTGCGCGAGGCCGAGCTTGTTGTCAATGATCTCGTTGGTGAAATCAACAGCGGAGAAGCGAATCTCGAGCAAGCAGAACGTCGTGTGGTTGAGTTCGTCAATCGCCTCGGAGGAATCCTCACCGCAGAGGTTCTCGAACGGGTCGCCGAGCCGACTACCGCAAACACCATCTACGTCGGCGAACGCAAGGCGCGCTACAAAAGCAGCGAACGGCTTGAGCTGAAGACACGCTTCGGCACAACCGTCACCCGCCGACGCAGGCGCTACGCGCTTGAAGGTGGAGGCAATTACTATCCTCTTGATGAGCAGCTCGGCTTGCGCCTCTGTGGTGGGTTCACGCCGTTGGTAACCTACCTGCTGAGCCTCTTCGGCTCGGGCGAGCCCTATGAGCCGGCGGCCGACCGGCTGAGTGCGGCGATCGGATTCGATGTGAGCGCTACAGCGGTACAGAACGCCACCGAACGAGTGGGCGCAGAGCTGCCCGATGAGCCCTCTGCGCTTATCGAAGCGCATCACCGCCGAGAGCGCAGCCGACTGATGATTGTAGAGACCGACGGGACGGTCTCACCACAGATACGCGAAGAGAGCGAGAGCGAAGGCAGGGAGAGCCTCAAGGAGCCGACCGAGTACAAGGAATGCAACCTTGTGGCGATCGAGAAGCGCTATGGGGACGGGCGCAACGCCGAGAAGTGGGTCGGCGCGCGCTACGGGCCACGACGGGAGTTTGAACCCTACCTTCGCGACAGCGCCTTGGCGATGGGACAGCTTGAAGCCGACGAGGTGGTGTTTCTCGCCGACGGAGCTCGGCACAATTGGGAGATGCAGCGCACCAACTTTCCTGAAGCGGTTGCGATTCTCGACTTCTATCATGCCCTTGAGCATCTCGGTGAGTTCTGTGCTCTGGTGAAAAACGAGCACGCCGGCAAGCAGTATTACGCACGGTGGCGTGAGAAGCTCTACAACGGTGAGGTGGTGGCGGTGATCGCCGAGATGAAGACGGCGTTGAAACGCGTCTCACAGCGCGATGAAGCGCAGAAGCACATCAACTACTTCCAAACCAACCGCGAGCGCATGGCCTATGATGAGTATCGCGCGCGCGGCTATCCGATCGGCAGCGGCATGGTGGAGGGCGCGTGCAAATATGTCGTCGGTAAGCGCTTCAAAGGAAGCGGCATGCGTTGGAAGCGCAAAGACAACCAAGCGGTGCTTAACACGCGGCTTCACGTGCTCAACCACATCTTCGAATCGCGCTTCCGTGAACGCTCACTCGGGCGGCCTTTCACCGAATTCCGTAACGTTTGTCAAGCGGGGGCTGCCCTGTCGTAAATTCCGACCCTCACCGTTGACGAGTTTTTTGAGGTTGCAAGGGCGTATCCGTTCGGTATTAGTAAGATGGGCACCGAACGCGTGGTTCGAGATCCCTTCGCAGTACAAGATGACGGTTCGATCGTGTGCGTAGGAGCGGTTCCAAACGGGTCGTTCGTACATGTGTTGCACGGCGACCAACGCTCCTTGATTCATGCGGCGGCACGGGCCCGCGAGCAAAGCGCGCAAGGCGTGCAAGGCTCTTCCACAGCAAGCGCCGATCCCGCCGGTCCTGCCGATCCCGCCGATCCCCGCTCGACGCGTTTGGTGTTCGACTGTATCTCGCGAGTCCTGTTTCTGGATGACCGCTTTCCGGATGAACTCGCGGCCATCTCGGATGGAGGAGGTCGCGTCTTGGGCGTCTGCAGCATCGGCGAGGTAGCGAACAACGGCGACAGTTATCTTGAGTTCTTCAACAAGACAACCGTGGTGGCCTCGTTGGGAGATACAACGTGAGTGGGGCGTCTCTGCCGCTGGAAGTAGCATACGAGCTCGCGCTCTCGATCGGGAACACTACCGATCTTGCTGCCGGGCTCCGCGAGGCACTTCAGACGTATCTCAAAAAGCTTAACTGTGGCGCAGGCGCGGTGTTCGGCGTGCCGCCGGGTGGAGACGACCACGAGCCCCCCTCGCTCCTGGAGGCTATCCCCAGGCCTTCGGCAATTGCGCGCAACCGCGGGTACCGCGCGGCTCTCGATAACCCCGGATGGGAAGCGGCATCACTGCCGTCTACGCACTCAGCCGAGGGCGGCTACTACATTCATTGGTTCGAGCTCCCTGAGTTCGGCTGGATGCTGCTTATTTGCAGGGGTGCGCCGTTGGAGCCGGCGGTACTGAGTTCGCTCGCGGACATCAACGCGAAGCTTACGGTTTGGGCGCGCGCCTGCCGACAGAACGCCGAGCACTTACATGAGTCCCGTCTAGTGCTGCGCAACGTGCTCGATACCGTGCCGGTGCGGGTATACTGGAAGGATCGGAGGTTGCGTTACCTCGGCTGCAACCTGCCGTTTGCTCGTGATGCGGGAGTCGAGGAGCCTCGAGGCATAGTGGGCCACAATGACCATTCCCTGAGCTGGGCTTCCCGAGCGGAAGCCATTCGGTGCACCGACCGCGAAGTCCTTGAGAACAACGCATCGCTTCTGGGTCGCGAAGAGCGTCTGCTCAGACCGGACGGTTCGGATTGCTGGCTGCGAACCAGTAAGGTGCCGTTGCGCTCCGAGAACGGTTCGGTGTTGGGCTTACTTGGAACCTACGAAGACATAACCGAGGAGCGACGCGTCCGCGAACGGCTCGAGAAGGAGTTGTGCGAGAAAGAGAGTTTGCTGCGTGAGGTGCATCACCGCGTCTTCAACAACCTTTCGGTGGTCTCGGCGATACTGAACCTCCAGGCCGACTGGATACACTCACCGGAGCAAGCGGTTGATGCGTTTCGTAACACTCGCGATCGGGTCGACGCCATGGCAATGGTGCATCAACGAATCTACCAAACTGCCGAGTACAGCGCGGTCGATATGGCATTGTATTGCCGCGAGATATCGGACCGCTTGGCTTCAGTGCACCTTACCGGGCGCAATATCCGAATACAGCAAGACGTTTCGCTGCACGGTCTCGAGCTGGAGCGCGCTATTCCGTGTGCTCTTATCCTGAACGAGCTGCTGGTAAACGCCATGAGGCACGCATTCCCGAATGCAGACGAGGGCTGCATCACCGTTGAGCTGCATCATCTGGACAACGACGATCGACTCGTACAGCTTCGAGTTGCGGACAATGGTACCGGTATACCGCCGGAACAGGACCTACAGACCACGAAAACGCTCGGACTGCAGTTCGTAGCCATACTGACTGATCAACTCGGCGGAACCGTGACACACGATAACTCAGCAGGTACGGTCGTGCAGGTGAGGTTTCCGCACTAAGCGGTGCGACTAACCCAAACACATTCTCATTGAAACAGGTGCCCCGTGGCCCTCTTGTGTGTCTCGGGAGCACACGAAACCATACGGTTCCACGCCGCACTCAACATGGCCTTGCCACGGCTTGTATCGCTTACCGAGAAGCTCGAGAACGCGGCCTCGGCAACCGGAGAACCGCTGTCGACGCTCCGCTGCAGATACGAGGAGCTTCAAAGAAGCTGGGAACAGGCGAAACGGGCGTGCAGGCGGCTACACGAAGACATCCTGCGGCTCGTAGCGCCTGAAGGCCGCGGTGAAACGAAATGTTGAACCTTCGCCGGGAGTACTCTCGAGCTCTATGGATCCGTCCATCAGCTCTACCAACTCTCGGGAGATCGAAAGCCCGAGGCCGGTGCCTCCGCTCGCCCAGCTCCGCGATTCGCGCGCTTGGGTATAGTCGCGAAACAGCCATTCGGCGAGCTCCGGGTCGACGCCGCTTCCGGTGTCCCGTACCGCAAACGCAAGCACCACCCGTTCCCGATCATTAGACTTAGCGCGAGACTCAGCGCGCTGCACCGTCAGCGTAATCTCGCCTTCGCGCGTGAACTTCACGGCATTGCCGAGCAAGTTCGCGAGAACCTGACGGAGGCGACCGGGGTCGCCGATAAGCTTCGGGGGCACATCTTCCTGCAGTTCGAGCGACAGTTCGACAGGGGTACCGACAATCTGCGGCCTGTACAGTGCAATCACTTCATCGAGCAAGCTATGGAGATCGAACCGCATCTGCTCGAGCTCAAACTTGCCGGCTTCGATCTTCGAGATATCGAGAATATCGTTTACAAGGTGCAGCACATGCTGCGCACTTGTGTAGATCATCTGTACGCACTCGTTCTGATCGCGGTTCAACTCGGTGGTCTGAAGGAGCTGCCCGGCGCCGAGCACACCGTTCATAGGATTGCGAATCTCGTGCGTTACGCGCGCAAGAAAACGGTTTTTGGCGTTGTTTGCATCCTCCAGCTCCTGCGTGCGCTCGCGTACCTTCTGCTCGAGCGTCTCGGTATGCCGCTCAATCTGCGCAGCCATCGAGTTGAGGGCGTCGGCGAGCATTCCGAGCTCGTCACCGGTCTCGAGCCGAACCCGAGTGGAGTAGTCGCCGTCCTGAAGACGGGAAACCCCGGTAATCAACTTTTCGGTGGGCCCTCCGAAGTAGCGCCTCTCGAGCGCAAGGCCGGCAGGTAGGATGAGCAGTGCCGACGCCGCGAGGACGCCGCCGATTACCGCCAGGGTTCCGCGCGCCTCCCGTAGGACCACGTCGCGTGCCATTGTTGCGTACAACCATACGGTCTCGCCGTCCTGGATCTCGAACGGTGCCGCCGAAAGATACATCCCGTCGGCGGTGAGTCGTACCGGCCTCTCGAGGCTGAACTCATCCGGCGGGATCTCGTTTAACTGCTGTCGTAACCCGCTCGGAAGGCTCTCGGCTTCGTCCCCTGCGGGAACCTCCAACTCGTTGCGGTCCGACTCGTTCCGTGCTTGGTCGCAGCCGTGACGATGAAACCCAAGGTTGAGCATATCGACCGCGTCGGCCACCCGCGTTGAGTCCTGAGCAACCCGCGCCGCCCGCACAACGCCCACCTGCTGCGGCGCCCCGTTCGGCCTTTGCCGCAACAGCGGCGCCGACCGCTCGATCACCAGCTCATCGCCGTACAGCCGATACCCCTGCGCCAACTCGTCGGACTGTGAAACCACGAAGCCTTCGGGAATAGCACACTGCCCATGCAGGAGTTCCGGATCGGCCGCCGGGGTATCCTCCAAGAGTTCGGCACCGTGCAACGCCGTGACCCGCGGCTCACCGTTCTCGTACACCGTCGAGAGCACCTCGGGAGAGAACGGCCCGCAGTACACGGCGTGTATCCTCCCACGCGAGTCGTAAACCGTGAGGTAATCGAGGCGGGCGCCGTATACGTACCCCTGCAAGAGTTCGGCGAGCCCGGTGAGCGTGGGCCCAAAAACCAACGGGTCGTAATCATCCGGCTCCAGGTATCGATCGAGGAGCCCAATCTTGGCAACGAACTCTTCGCGTGCCCTCACAGCCTCAACAAACCGCTCGAGCCGTCGTTCGGTGTCCTCGGTTTGGCGGCGCACATCGCCAAAGGTGTTGTCGAACAGCTCCTGCGCGGTTTGCTGGTGGAACCAGAGCATGTAAACACTGAGCGCCGCGCCGGCCAACAGCAGCGGCAGCACAACCGCGCCCAACAACATGATAACGAGTTTGGTCCGAATGCGGGTTGGTCTGTTCAAAATATCGGATCTACCTGCTCGACGTTCTCGCTCGTAACCGCCACCGACGGAACAATGACCTCTCGCGGGGCCGCCCGTCCTTCAACAATATCCACCGCAACCTGCGCCGCCTGCGCAGCGCTGGTGGGGTAGAGGTAGCTGATGTCTTGCGTGCCGCGACGAATCGCCTCGCGCGCCTCACCGATGTAGTCTATGCCCGTGATGACGACATCACGCGGATCAAACCCGGCGCGCTCCAGCGCAATCCGGGCTCCCGCGGCCATGCTGTCGCTCTGGGCGTAGACCGCGTCGAACCCGGGGTCGGCCGTCTCGCCGTGGCGTTCAAGAAAACGGTCCATCACCAGGAGCGCATCGCCACGCAGATAGTTTGCAGGCTCTTTCGCAACGATCTCGATATCGGGATAGCGTTCGATCTCGTTCAAGAATCCCTCGGTTCGGTCGATCGCGGTAGATGCGGTAGGAACACCCTCGAGAATGAACACGCGCCCTGAGCCCCCGAGCCGATCGGCGATGTAGCGAGCGGATTCGGCCGCGATCTCGAGGTCGTCGGGCCCCACGAAGCTTGTGTAGTCGTCGTTCGTAATCCGACGTGTGAGCAGCACCACCGGGATGCCTGCACGATACGCGCGCGATACGGCGGGCGTCATCACGGTTCCGTCGCGAGGGCTCACGATCAGCACATCCACTTCCTGCTCGGTGAACTGCTCTACGTGTTGCACCTGTAACGCGGTTGAGCCGCGGGCGTTCGTAAGGTGGAACTCAATCTCAGGGTAGTTCGCGAACTCGGCCTCGAGCTCCGCGGCCTGCGCAAAGCGCCAGTCGTTATCGAGCGTATCCTGCGCAAACGCCACGACGTATTCCGGATCGGCGTTTGCCTGCGAGACCGCCGGCACACCGGCTGCAAGCACCGCACCCAGAAGCAGCACCGCGAGCCGGATCCTGTGCTTAGTGACACGAGTTATGTGGGAGAGCGACCGGTACATCATACAATTGTCTCCATCTATGCCGTGAATTCTCGCGATTTCACGGCGCCTCGTTCCGCCGCAGGCGGAACGAACCAGAGGGTTCCGCCGCAACCGCCACCGCCCACAGAACTGGTGTCAGTACGTAGCTGCTGATTTTTGATAGTCTATACCCCATTCATGGCGGTTTCAAGCCGGCGCGGCCCGCGCGCGCACAGCCCGCAGCACAGCC
>PUOW01000202.1 GCA_003552185.1 Spirochaetaceae bacterium | reverse complement strand
CCGGGACGCTCGATCTTGTGACCTTCACGAGTTCGTCGACGGTTCGTAACTTCGTCGCGCAGTTCAACGACGAGGAGATCGCGCGCCTCCGAGAGGCGCTTGTGTTTGCGTCGATCGGCCCGATCACGAGCGAGACCGCGCGTGGGCTCGGTGTTCCGGTGAGCATCGAGGCCTCGGAGTACACGCTCGAGGGGTTGGTTGAGGCGCTGAAGGTCTATCGCAGCGGGGGTGTGTCGTGATTAGCCTGAGCAAGCTCCTGCTCGAGACCGAGACCGAGAGTTTCGGCGACCGATTGCGCTACGGGCGCGACGCCGGGGCCACGCGGCACGGAACGCATGGCGATCATGGGCCGGTGGTGGTCTGGAACTGTACGCGCGCCTGTAATCTCTCGTGCAAGCATTGTTACTGCTCCGCGACCGGCGCTCCGGAGCCGAACGAGCTCAGCACCTCCGAGGCGGAGGCCTTTATAGACGATCTCGCTTCGTATCGCGTGCCGGTCTTGCTGCTCTCGGGCGGCGAGCCTACGCTGCGCGCCGATCTGCCGCAGCTCATTCGCCGCGCGCGTAATCACGGCATCCGCTGCACGATCTCGACGAACGGAACGTTGATCTCGCGCCGGCGTGCGGCCGAGTACCGTCGACTGGGGGTGAGCTACATCGGGATCAGCCTCGACGGCATCGGTCGGCGTAACGACCGCTTTCGCGGTCGGCGTGGGGCGTTCGAGGACGCACTCGCCGGTATACGAAACTGCAAGGCCGAAGGGCAGAAGATGGGGTTGCGCTTCACGATGAGCCGTGACAATCTTCAAGATCTCGACGAGATCTTCGAGCTGGTTGAGCGAGAGGATATTCCGCGCATCTGCTTCTACCATCTGGTGTACGCCGGCAGGGGAGCCGAGATGACCGCCGACGCTCCCACGCACGCCGAGACGCGCGCCGCGCTCGACCGGATCATCGAGTGGTGTCGGCGCACGGCCGAGAAGGGGCATTCGCGCGAGGTGCTTACGGTGGATAATCACTGCGACGGGGTCTATCTCTACCGGAAGCTCCGGGAGAGCCGGCCTGAGCGCGCCGAGCGCGTGCTCGAGTTGCTGCGCCGCAGCGGAGGGAATCGCAGCGGCGTCGCGATCGGCCAAGTAGACTGGCTCGGCAACGTGCACGCCGACCAATTCACTCCGAATCACAGCTTCGGCAACGTGCGCGAAACGCCGTTTTCGCGCATCTGGAGTGAGGCGGCCCATCCAGTTCTCGCCGGCCTGCGCGACCGCCGCGCGCTCCTCGGCGGACGCTGCGCCGAGTGCGCGTATCTTGACGTCTGTAACGGCAATCTGCGCGCGCGAGCCGAGGCGGTGCACGGGGATTTCTGGGCGCCCGATCCCGCGTGCTACCTCGATTACGAGACCGAGCTGCAGGTGTGAAGGAGCCACTATGATCGTATCGTGGAACACCACCAACGAATGCAACATGTACTGCGATCATTGCTACCGCGACTCCGGGCCCCTTGCACCGCGCGAGTTGAGTACCGCCGAGGCGCGAACGATGATCGACGGAATAGCCGAGGCCGGATTCAAGATCATGATCTTCAGCGGGGGTGAGTGTCTGATGCGCTCGGACCTCGAGGAGCTCGTGGGTCACGCGGCGTCGTCCGGCTTACGGCCGGTGCTCGGCACCAACGGAAGCTTGCTGACCGTGGACCGCGCGCATGCGCTCAAGCACGCGGGCTGCCTCGCGGCCGGCATCAGCCTCGACAGCTTGAACCCCGCGCGGCACGACGCGCTGCGCCGCTACGACGGGGCCTTCACCGAGGCGCTCGCCGGTATGCAGGCCTGTCGCGAGGCTGCGCTGCCGTATCAGATTCACACCACCGTGATGGACTGGAATCGGCACGAGGTGCCGGAGATGGCCGATTTTGCGCTCGAGCAGGGCGCCCGTGCGTTCCATGTGTTTTTCTTGGTGCCCACCGGGCGAGCGGCGAGTATCGAGGAGAACTCGTTGCGCGCCGCGGAGTACGAGGACTTGATCGAGCGGCTCATGGATAAAGCCGAGGCGTTGCCGATCGAGATCAAGCCGACCTGTGCGCCGCAGTTTATGCGGATCGCGTTGCAGCGTGGGATGAAGCCGCGCTTCTCGAAGGGCTGCCTCGCCGGCACCTCGTACTGCATTATCGGGCCGAGCGGCACGGTTCAGCCGTGCGCGTACATGAATATCAGCGCCGGCAATGTTCGCGAGCAGCCCTTCGAGGAGATTTGGCGAAACAGTCCGCTGTTGAATCGTCTAAGAAGCGAGGAGTACGGCGGCCGCTGCGGGGCCTGCGAGTATCGTCGCCGTTGTGGCGGCTGTCGGGCGCGGGCCTTGCATTATCACGGCGACTTCATGGCCGAGGAGCCGTGGTGCCTGTATCGCGCCGGGGAGGAGGAGTTCGGTGTCGGATAAGCTCAAGGAATGCGGTGGGCCCGCCACGCGCCGCGACTCGGCCACCCGCCCGGAGCTCAACGAGCTCCACGAACTCGACGAGCTCGACCGAGCGTTGCTCGACTGCGTGCAGCGCGGAATCCCGCTCACGAGACGTCCGTATGCCGCTGTAGCGCAGGCCGATGCGAGCCGGCGGAGTCCGGCAACTACCGGCCCGGGCCCGGGCGCGGGCGCGGGCACGAGCGCGAGCGACGCGGTGAGCGAGGCGGAGGTGCTCGTGCGGCTGCGGGCACTGCTCGAGGCGGGGGTGCTGCGCCGCATCGGGCCGGTGTTCGATTCGCGCGCGCTCGGTTATACCGGTACGCTGTGTGGAGCACGGGTTCGTTCCGATGCGCTCGAGGCGGTCGCGGAGGTGGTCGGCTCGTATCCCGGTGTTACCCACAGCTACGAGCGCGAGGACGAGTTTAACCTGTGGTTTACGTTGCTCTCTGCGACGCGCGAAGCAGTCACCGCTACGGTGCGCGAGATCGCGCGCCAGGAAGGGGTCGAGCGACTGATCGAGCTTCCGATCGAGCGGCAGTTCAAGATCGAGGTGCGCTTTCGCCTCTCGGCGGACCCTTCGGATACGGCGTCGCCGGCCGATAGCGCCTCTCCGGTGCCGAAGGGGCCCGCGAACCCGGCGCGCGCCGCCTCGGTCGGCTCGGGCCCCGAATCCCGCGATCGTGCGATCATCCGTGTGCTGCAGGACGGCTTTCCGCTCGAGGCGCGCCCGTTCGAGGTTCTCGCCGAGCGCTGTCGCGTCGCCGGGGTCGCGATCGGGGCCGAGGAGCTGATCGCCGAGCTCGAGCGGTACCGCGTCGTCGGGTACCTGCGTCGACTCGGTGGAGCGGTGGCGCACCGGCGCGCCGGCATTCGAGGAAACGGTATGGTAGTCTGGCAGGTGCCTGAGCAGCAGATCGACGAGCTCGGTGCAGCCGTTGCGGAGTTTCCTGAGGTCACCCACTGCTATCGACGTCGGCCTGCCGAGGGGTGGCCGTACAATCTCTACGCGATGGTGCACGCTCCCACGCGCTCAAGCTGCCTTGAGCGTGTGAGCGCAATCGACACCGCGATAGGGCGGTACCCGCACCGAGTGTTGTTCAGTCGACGCGAGTTCAAGAAGACCAGCATGCGGTACTTCTGCGAAGACCGCAGATCGGACGGCCGAGCGAGCGCCGGAACGTACCCGCACAAGGAGGACGCGGATGGGTAACTGGGAGAGATCACGGGAGCTATTCGAGGATGCCGGTCGCTACATTCCCGGGGGCGTCAACAGTCCGGTGCGCGCGTTCGGCTCGGTGCCGATGCACCCGGTCTTTATGGAGCGCGGCCGCGGCGCGTATATGTACGATGTCGACGGCAACGGCTATATCGATTACGTGCTGTCGTGGGGGCCGCTTGTTCTCGGTCACGCGCATCGCGATGTCGTCGCCGCGATCCAGAGCCGCGCGCGGCTCGGCACCGGGTTCGGCACCCCGACCGAGCTCGAGACCGAGCTCGTGCGCACCATCATCGAGGCGGTTCCGTCGGTCGAGCAGCTGCGGCTCGTGAACTCCGGTACCGAAGCAACGATGAGCGCGCTGCGCCTCGCGCGGGCATACACCGGACGCGAGCGCATCGTGAAGTTCGACGGCTGCTACCACGGGCATGTAGATCCGCTCTTGATCAAAGCCGGCTCGGGCGCGCTGACGCATGGGCAGCCGACGAGCCCCGGCGTCCCGGAGGCGACCGCGGCCACAACGCGCAGTTGTCCGTATAACGACCTCGAGGCGCTCGAGGCGCTGTTCGCCGCCGAGGGCGAGCAGATCGCGGCGGTTATCCTGGAGCCGGTTGCGGGCAACATGGGTTGCGTCCCGCCGCAGCCCGGGTTTCTCGAGGGGGTGCGCAGCGTAACCGAGCGCTACGGAGCGGTTCTGATCTTCGATGAGGTGATGAGCGGTTTTCGGGTAGCGTGGGGTGGCGCGCAGGCGCTGTACGGCGTTACCCCCGACCTCACCTGTCTTGGAAAGGTAATCGGCGGGGGGCTCCCGGTCGGTGCGTTCGGAGGAACGCGCGAGATCATGCAGTTGCTGTCTCCGGTCGGGCCGGTGTACCAAGCCGGCACCCTTTCGGGGAACCCGCTCGCGGTGGTGGCCGGGCATGAGACGCTTGCGGCGCTGTCCGAGCCGGGGGTGTACGAGCAGCTCTCGCAGCGAAGCGAACGCCTCAGTTGGGGCATTTTGCGCGCTGCCGAGAACGCCGGGGTGCCGGTCTACGCCACGCAGGTCGGCTCGATGTTCACGACCTTCTTCAGCCGGGAACCGGTCACCGATCTTGCAGGAGCGCAGGCCTGCGATACCGAACGGTTTGGGCGGTTCTTCCTCGAGCTGCTGCGCCGGGGCGTCTATATTGCGCCGTCGCAGTTTGAGTCGGGCTTCCTCTCGACCGCGCACGGCGACGGCGAGATCGAGCAGACCGTAGCGGCCGCCGAGGAAGCGTTTCGGACGCTGTAGCACGATCCTCTCGTGCACGCGAGACCGACCTCTTGCGCTGCGCGCGGGTTCCGTGGCACAAACGCTTTGTAGCGAGCACAACTCGAACACCCCGGAGGATCACCCCAGTGCGGCCGAATGCCCCGTCTCAGCCCGGCAACACACACAGCGATGCATCACAACCTGACGTAACACGGCACGATAGCGCGCAACAGGGCGGCAGAAGTATGGGCGGAAGCGCGGGCCAGGCCGGAAGCGCGGGCGCGAACCTGCCGGTGGTGTATCTGCAGCTCGTGCTCGCGATGGCGTTTTTCGGTCTGAGCTTCGTATTCACCTCGCTTGCGCTCACCGAGCTGCGACCGATCACAATTATCGTGGTTCGCCTCGTGATCTCGCTTACGCTGCTGGCGGCGTTGTCACGCGTGCCGATGGTGACGCGCATTATCGGCACCTGGGAACGCCCGCGGCGTGGCGACGGCCGCCGGTTCCTCATGATCGCGCTGTTCCAGCCGTTTCTGTACTTTCTGAGCGAGAACACCGGCTTGCTGTACGCCGGGCCGGCGGTTGCCTCGATCATCGTAGCGACGATCCCGGTCGTCACCCCGGTTTTCGCGTTTTTGCTGCTGCGCGAGCGGATCACCGCCGCGACGGTGTTCGGCGCGTTCCTAAGCGTCGGGGGCGTGGTCTTGATCGTGCTTGCCGACGGCGAGGCCGGCGGCGCGCATCCGCTCGGAGTATTTCTGGTGTTCGGCGCGGTCCTTGCGGCGGTTGGATACGCAATCGCTCTGCGCCGCTTGCCGAGCGATTATTCCTCGCTGACGGTTGTTGCATGGCAAAACATGATTGGGCTCGCGCTGTTCCTGCCGCTGCTCGCGCTGTTCGACGGTGCTGCTCTGCTCGGGGCGGGGCTCCCGTCGGCGGAGGTGTTGGGCGCGTTGCTGTTTCTCGGCGCGTTTCCTTCAACCGTCAGCTTTGTGTTCCTCGGGCGCGGTATCCGCGTGCTGGGCGCCACCAAGGCGAACGTGATGACCAACACCGTGCCGGTGTTCGCGACGGTATTCAGCGTGCTGGTGCTCGGTGAGGCGCTGCGGTGGAGCACGGTGGTGGGTATGGCGATCGTGATCAGCGGCGTGCTGCTGAGCCAGTTGCGACGGAGCAAGGCGCACCTCGCCGACGACCCGGCCGCTGCCGACCCGGCCGTACAGTCGTTGGAAACGCGGGCGGAGTCCTGAGCGCGAAGCACAGCACGAATTATGGCGCGAATTATCGTTTGACGGCGCGTTACTAACTCATCTATACTGCAGGTACTGCGAACATATCAGCGAACCGGAGTGCCCAATGAAAGGTGACGTAATCATTATCGAGGACCACCACTACCGCGCCGCCGAGGCGATCGCCGCGAAACTGCTCCCGCGTATCCGCGGGCTCGAGCGGCGCTACGTCGTAACGGTCGCCGGGGAGTCGGGAAGCGGAAAGTCCGAGACCGGCGCAGCGATCGCCGAGATGATCGAGAAGCACAGCGACCTGCGCTGCGCGGTGCTACAACAGGACGACTACTTCGTGCACCCGCCGAAGACGAACGACGCGACCCGGCGCAACGATATCGGCTGGGTCGGTACGCAGGAGGTTAAGCTCGATCTCCTCGACGAGCACCTGCGAAGCGCGATCGAGGGAGCCGAAGAAATCACGAAGCCGCTTGTGATTTACGAAGAAGACCGCGTCTCGGAAGAGGTCATGAGCCTTGCCGGCGTGCAGGTCGTGGTGGCCGAGGGCACCTATACCTCGCTCTTGAAGAACGTCGATACCCGGGTGTTCATTGCGCGCAATCGGCTCGAGACACTGGAGTCGCGCAAAAAGCGTGGGCGCGAGGCGATCGAGCCGTTTCTCGAGGAAGTGCTACAGATCGAGCACGAGATCATCGCGCCGCATCGTCAATACGCCGATGTCGTGATCACGCGCGATTACGAGGTGGAGTTCGTAACACTGTAGCGAGGATGGGAGCATGAGCGGGCGG
>PUOW01000241.1 GCA_003552185.1 Spirochaetaceae bacterium | reverse complement strand
GCGCGATGTTTCTGCCGACCGGCACGATCTGCAACCAGATCGCGCTGCGGGTTCACTGCGAACCGGGCGACGAAGTCATCATGGAGGAGACCGCGCACAATCGCCATTTCGAGACCGGAGCACCGGCGGCGCTGCTCGGCGTTTCGCTCTACCCGATAACCGGAAGCGGGGGCGTGTTTAGCGCCGAGCAGTTGGAACAGGCGGTACGGGTCGCGGGCCATCATTTCCCACGCTCACGAGCAGTCTTGCTCGAGCAGACCGCGAATCTCGCCGGCGGCACGGTCTGGCCGATAGAAACGCTCGAAGAGGTCTGCACAACGGCGCAACGCCTCGGCCTTAAACGTCACCTCGACGGCGCGCGGCTGTTTAACGCCGTGGCGGCCTCCGGCGTTGCCGCCGAGCGGTACTGTCGAAACTTCGACTCGGCCTGGATAGATTTCAGCAAGGGGCTCGGAGCCCCGGTGGGGGCCGCGCTTGCGGGCTCGGCGGAATTCATCGAGCGCGCCTGGCGTTTCAAGCATCAGTTCGGCGCAGCGATGCGCCAGGCCGGTATCATCGCCGCCGGCGCGTTGTACGCACTCGAGCACAACATCGATCGCCTCGGCGAGGACCACGAGAACGCGGCGCATCTGGCCGCCGCGATCGCGGCGGTAGACGGAATAGAGGTGGAAGCGCCTGCCACGAACATGGTATTCTTCCAAGCGTCGGCTCACGCGAAACTCTCGACGCATGAGCTGGCCGATCGGCTGTATGAGCGTGGAGTGGCCGTTTCGCGCATGCCCGACGGGCGCTTGCGTGCGGTAACACATCTCGACGTATCTCGGGCCGATATCGAACGAGCGATACGGGCCCTGCAGGAATGCATGAGGTAGCCGGCCGACAGGAGGTTGTTATGGGACGGGGAGACCGCAGCAGCCGCAAAGGCAAACTCCGGCGCAACAGCTACGGCAACACGCGCCGACGCAAAGATAACAAACCGCGCCAACCGAAAGGCGAATCAAAGCGCCGAAGGTAGGCCTTTCGATACCACCCTCGAGAATCCCGGTGCGCCGTAGCTTCCGGGAGGAGCGCTTCGCGGTGAGAGGTTCTCTCGACGCCGGCGGCAACCTGGAGTACAACCTATGACCGACCGCCCTACAAGCACAACCGGAACCTCAAGCGAGCGCTTCGGCCGCTTTCCAAGCAGTTGGGACTTGCTTGCCGAGACCAGCCGCACCTTCTACCTCTCGATTCGCAAGCTGCCGAACGATGTGGGATGGGTGCTGTGCTTGGCTTATCTGTTGCTGCGAGTCTCGGACTTCTTTGAAGACAGCGCCGCGCTCGAGCCGCAAGCCAAGCTCGCGTGGCTCCGCAGGTGGAGCGCCGCGCTCGGCGGTGCGCCGCTGGACAGCGACTGGGGAACTCAGGTAGCCGAGATTGGTGCGGTGGAAGTAGACGCTGTGGCGGCCGAGCACGCCGAGATGATTGTCGCCGAGTTTGAGGCGCTCGATCCCGAGATTCGCGAGCCGGTTCGCCGCCATGTGCGCGACTCTACCGAGGGCATGATCCGCTGGATCGAGCGAGGTCCCGAGGTAGGAACCGAGGCAGACCTCGACGACTACATGCACGAGGTGGCCGGGCGCGTCGGGTACCTCTCGACCGAGGTGTTCACCTGGGGATCCACCGCGATTGCGAAAAGAAAGCACGAGCTTATGCGCCTCGCACGCGAAGCCGGACTGGCGCTACAGACGGTGAACGTGTTGCGTGGGATTCGCAAAGACTACCAACGCGGCTGGGTGTACATCCCGGATGAGTTCTTGAACGAGGCGGGTATTCGCCCGGATCAACTCTTCGACCCTGCGCATCACCGCCAAGCGCTGCAGGTCGTGAACCGCATCGCCGCCAAGGCCGAGCGGCACCTGCAAAGCGCTATCGCGTACGCGCAAACCATACCGCGCAGCGAACATCTGATCCGCCGCGCCTGCGTCTGGCCGTTCCTGTTCGCCGCGGCTACCGTCGGCATCAGTCGTAACAATGCCGAGGTTCTGTACGGAGAGGCTAAGATTACGCGCCGGCGCATCCGTAGAATCGTACTCGCGACGAGCGTGTTCGGCTGGTCAAACCGCTTTCTCAACTGGTACTTCACCCGTCTTGTACTCGACGGCTGATACGGGTCGGTGCTCTGAGGTCGGCCCTCGCGATAACAGCCTGCTAGGCACACAAGGATTCTCATAATGACCGTGAAGAAGCTCATGCTTGCGTCGACAGTATTCGCGTTAATCGCCCTGGCCGCCGCCCCCGCCGTCGGCTCACCCACAAACGCCTTCACCGCGGGACAGGGAGGCGTCGCGGTTCACGACGGCATGTTTTCGCCGCTCATTAACCCGGCGGCGCTCGGCGTAGGCAACGCTTCCGGCATCGGCCTCGCGTTCCCGTTTCGCGGCGGGTACGAACGCGTAAGCGACGACTTCGGCGAGCGCTATGCGCTGTTTCTCAACGCCGGCTCGCTCGCGTACAACCTACGGCGCGAGACCGAGTCTTATCGCCACAAGCTTGCGCTCGGCAGCAGCGTTACGCCGCAGCTTCATCTGGGAGCCGGCTGGGACTGGGAAGGCTCGTCCTTCACCGGCGGCGAGCTCGACCTCGCGGCGCTGCTGCGCCCACTACCGGCGTTCTCGGCCGGTGTGGTGGCGCACGATCTCACGAGCGTCGACACAACCTACACGCTCGGCGCGGGAGTTCGCCCACTCGCACCGATCCTGCCGCAGGCGGGCTCGCGCCTAACGCTCGGGCTCGACGTGTTCTGGGATCCCCGCGAGGAGCTCGAGTTCGACTCGGTCTCGCTCGCGCTCGAACCGCTCGACGGCCTTGAGCTACGAGGCTCCTACGACGCGCGCGATGAAGTGTTCAGCGCCGGCGTGGAGCTGAGTCTCGCGCATCTGGTGTTCGGCAGCTCCGGTACCGTGCAGGCCGACGAGGACCAAGAGTTCGCCGAGATGCACGCCTTTGTGCCGTACCGCCGACAACGCAGCTTCATCGCCGACCTCACACCGACCGTGATCGAGTACGACGAAGCGGAGCGCATCCGCACCCCGCCGCGCAGTAGGCCGTGGCAACCCTATCGCAGCCTCGCCGAGGTTCTCGACGACCTCGGCAGAATAGGGGCCGACCCGGCGGTGCGAGCGGTAGTGTTCACCAAGCAAGACTTCGATGCATCGTTTGCGAACCTCGTTGAGATTCGAAACGTGATCGAGGAACTAAAGGCCGCCGGCAAGAAGATCTACTTCTATTTCGAGGACGTCTCGCACTTGACCTACGCGTTCGCAGCCTCGGTAGCCGACGAGATCGTGCTACACCCGCTCGGCAGTGTCGACATGCGCGGCTTCCATTACAATCAAATCTACCTTGGGCAGTTTCTCGGGAACTACGGCGTTCGCTTCTACAACTTCTCGAGCCACGACTACAAGACGAGCTTCGATTTTCTCTCCGAGCCCGAGATGAGCGACGCCGAGCGCGAGATGTGGTCGGCGGTGTTGGCCGACCTCACCGCACAGTACGCCGAGCTGATTCGGCTCGGACGCGACGAGCGACTCTCGGACGAGGTGGAGCAGCTCATCGAGGAAGGGCCGTATCTGCATTCCGGCGTGGCGCTGGAGGAAGGCCTGGTAGACCGTGTGATGTACCTCGACGAGTTCGAGGACTGGGTCGATGACGAACACCGCTACGCACGCCGCACGCGGCGTGACCCCACTCCGCCCGCGGTATACGACTGGGCCCCGGCGCCTCGTAGCACCGTTGCGCTGATCTACGCATCGGGCATGGTCCAGCGCGGACGCGGCGTGCAGGGGCAGATCATCGGCGACGACTCGATCATAGAGGCAATCCGCTCCGCACGGCGCAGCCCGTTCATAAACGGCATCGTGCTGCGCGTCGACAGCCCCGGCGGATCGCCCTTGGCGGCCGACAGCATCGCGCGGGAGATCGCGCTGGCGGTAGAGGACGGCGTTCCGGTTGTGGTCTCGCTCGGCGGCACCGCCGCTTCCGGCGGCTACTATATCGCGGCGCCCGCCTCGCATATCGTGGCGTCTCCGGTCGGCCTCACCGGATCGATCGGCGTGGCATCGGTCTTCCCCAATATCGCGGAACTGCTCGAGCAGCTCGAGATCGGCGCCGCCACCGTAAAGACCTCGAGCTACAGCGACTTCGGCAACCCGCTGCGCGAGATGAGCGAGGAAGAGCAGGAGCGCTTCCGCGAGTCGGTCACGACCGTGTACCGACGCTTCGTAGAGGTTGTGGCGGAGCATCGCGAGATGAGCGTAGAGCAGGTCGACGAAATCGCCCAGGGCCGCATCTGGACCGGGCCGCGCGCGGTGGAGCTTGGGCTCGCCGACAGCGTTGGGGGCCTCGGCGACAGCATCATGGTGATGCAACAGCTACTCGAGAGCGAGCAACCGTTGCACCTCGTTCCGGTGCTCCCGGGCGACGCCGCACCGCTGTTCGCCGGAATGCCCGCCGCTTTCCTCGGCCGGTCCGGCGCGGCGGCGGCGCTGCCGCGCGAGCTTCGCCAAGCGTTTGAGGATTACCGAACGTTCGAGGAGATGGCGGGTGAGCCGTTGTATATTATGCCGTACCGGCTCCCTGAGGCTAAGGATCCGCCGGCGGAGTAGAAGAGGCTCATGTCGGAGCGTAAGCCTACAGAACGCAAGCGTATAGAGATTCCGCTACCAACCGCGCTTCGCATGCTCGGCGATTACGCCGCCGGGCGCATCGGCGAGCAGGTGCGCTCGGTTGCGTTTATTATCGTGTACCTGCTCGCGTTTCAGATCGTTATTCTCGGTTCACCCCCGGCCAACGCATTGGCGATTGCGCTCGGTATCGGGCTCGTTGTGCTGGGGCTCGCACTGTTCTTGGAGGGCCTGCTGCTCGGCCTGATGCCGCTCGGTGAGCGGGTAGGGCTACAGCTACCGAAGCGCACCGGCATTGTACCGATCGTGCTGTTCGGGTTGTTGCTCGGGTTCGGCTCCACGCTCGCCGAGCCCGCGATTGCGGCGCTTCGCACCGCCGGCGAAAGCGTTACCGCTTGGGAGACTCCGCTGCTGTTCCTGATGCTCGAGCGCCACCCCGAAGCACTGGTATCCGCGGTCGGCGTGGGGGTCGGCATCGCGGTTGCGTTCGGGATGGTTCGATTCTACTTCGGTCTATCGCTCAAGCCGTTCGTCCTCACCGTTATTCCGCTACTGCTTGTGATCTCGGCGGTGTTTTCGTTCGACGAGAAGCTCGCGGCGATCGTTGCGCTCGCCTGGGACACCGGAGCGGTTACCACCGGCCCGGTGACGGTGCCGCTGGTGTTGGCGCTCGGAATCGGCGTTTCTCGCGCAACCGGCAAAGGCGAAAACACGGGAGGCGGGTTCGGCATTATCATGCTCGCCTCGGCCTTCCCGATCCTCAGCGTGCTGCTGCTCGCGGGCGGCCTCCGCAGCGACGTCCCACGCCCCACGGAGCAGCAGGCATTCTTTTCTCCCGCCTTTCGACAGCAGGCGCTGAAACTGTTTGAGACACCCGACGAGCTCGAGCGGCATGCCTTCACGCGCGCCGGCGAGAGCGGGCGGCGCGCCTTGTTCGAGGATGAGGACGCCTACCACGCCGCGCTCGAGGCGCTTCGCGAGGACGAGGACACCCGGCGGAGGTTGCTGGGTGAGATGAGTCTGAGCAAATGGCTCAGCACGACAGCCTCGGACGCGGAGCGCGAGCGGTTCCCTCGTGTGCGACGCGCAGCCGAACGAGCACCGGTCTCGACCGCCGCGCCCGGCCCCGGCGACGCCGATCGGGGTGTGTTCGCGCGGGTATTCGCCGAGGAAGGCCGGCTCGCAATTCGCGCGGTGGTTCCGCTTTCGGCGCTGCTGTTGTTTGTGCTCTTGCTTCTGTTGCGTGACCGTCCGCGCTACCGCGACGAGGTGGTGCTCGGGATTCTACTGGCACTGGTCGGGATGATGGTTCTCACGAGCGGTATTCGCCTGGGGCTCGCCCCGCTTGGGGACGATGTTGGAGCACGGCTCCCACGCGTGTTCGCCGACAGTACGCACGGTGTTGAGCGCGTGGTAATAGACGATTTCGACCGTGAGGTGGTGTTCGAGAGCATCGGGCCGGACGGCGACCGTCGGAGCTACTTCTATCTGCACGACAACGGCGAGCCCGAACGCGTACGGTTCATTCCGGAGCGCTTCGATGAAGCCCGCAGCCGGTACGAGCACGTGATTGAGAGAACACCGCTGTTCGGCCCGGAGTTGACGGCGCTCGGGATTGCGCTGGTATTGGTGTTTGCGTTCGGCCTGGGATATGGCTCCACGCTCGCCGAGCCCGCGCTTAATGCGCTCGGCCGCACCGTCGAGGATATGACGGTCGGCACGGTTAAGCGGTCATCGGTGATTCGGGCAGTCTCTATCGGGGTGGGAGTCGGCCTCGTTGCCGGCGTCGCCCGCATCATGTACGACATACCGGTCATATGGCTCCTCGCGCCGCCGTATCTCTTGCTGCTGCCGCTCACGTTTTGGAGCGAAGAAGAGTTTGCCGGCGTCGCGTGGGACAGCGGAGGGGTTACCACCGGCCCGGTCACGGTGCCGCTGGTACTCGCGATGGGGCTCGGCATAGGCAGCGAGCTGGGTGTGGTAGACGGCTTCGGCGTGGTCTCGATGGCCTCGGTCTTCCCGATTCTCTCGGTCTCGCTGTACGGCTTTATGGTGCGAGCAAGACAACGCCGCGCGATCCGCGACGCGGAACGGAGCGATGGTGATGAGTGATAGCGAGCAGAAGAATACTGCGCCACACACCTACCGCGAGGTGAGCCGCGTTGTGTGCCATGTGCATCATCGCATCAGCCGACAGATCGGCGAGCGCTTGGTGGAGCTCATTGAGAGCACGCCCCTGGACGACGCGTCAGACATCCAAATCCAATCTGACTTCCTGCCCAT
>PUOW01000375.1 GCA_003552185.1 Spirochaetaceae bacterium | reverse complement strand
GCGTCGGCGCTCAGGGCGCACGATGTACGGTCACGAGCGTGGTGAGCGGAGTATCGACTGCGTCGATCATCGCGGTGACGTTGAGCGTCGAGAGCGTGTAGTAAAGGTTCACGAGACTCGAGAAGTTGCCTTCTTCGTCGACCTCTACTCGGTCTCCGGTTACCATCACTTGGGCGGCGGGATCCGAGACACGGCCGCTGATCATGATCGCGTTTTCACCGGTTACGATCGGCGTTTTCGGGTCGATCTCGAGGCCCTCCGGCGACATGAGTACCAGGTTGAGATTGCGGTTGACGTTGATCGTGCGAGTGAGCGGACGCTCGCGTCCTTCGTTGGTCGCCGCGACAACGATGCGGTTGGCGCCGTACCCAAGCTCGAAATCGTGGCTGAACGAACCGTCGTTATCGACCGCGACCTGCACGTCGTTCACCGTGACGGTACCGGAGGGGTCCGAGACGATTCCACTGATCATCTGCGTCGGTGTGTCGACCGTTACGGTGCGCCCCGACGGCGCGGTGATCTCGAGTCGCAGCTGGGCGGCCGTACTGCGACCTCCTCCGCACGCGGCAAACACAACCGCCGTTAGCGCGAGCAACCCAACACCCAGAACTACGTTTAGCTTTTTCATGAAAGCCTCCTACCTGTACGGTCGCGCGCGGCCACCGTCCGGTGGCGGGTGCGTGCTGACCAATGCTTCACGTGAAAGCTACACCGGGAATCTTAAGTTCCTATTAAGATTTCTCGGGATCGCGACGGATAACGCCTAAACGGAGCAAATCCGTGTAAAATAGGGGTGAAAGGCTATGGCGAAGAACCGGAACACAATTCTCGTGGTCGACGACGATCCCAAAACCGTCCGGCTTGTGCGGTTGTATCTCGAGCGCGACGGGCACCTTGTTCACACAGCGGAAAGCGGAACCGCGGCGCTCGAGCGCGCTCGTGAGATTGAGCCCGACTTGGTGGTGCTCGATCTCATGTTGCCGGGGCTCGACGGAATCGAGGTTTGTCGGCGCTTGCGCGAAGAATCGGATACCCTGGTGGTAATGCTTACCGCACGCACCACCGAGCACGATAAGCTCGCCGGGCTCGACGGGGGAGCCGACGACTACGTTGTTAAGCCGTTTAGTCCGCGGGAGCTCGCGGCTCGGGTGCGGGCGGTTCTCCGGAGAGCTCCGCTCGAGATGACTCTGCGTGGGCCGCGCGTGCTACAGCATCGTGGGGTAAGCCTCGAGTTCGATCGCCGACGAGTGACGGTCGAGGAGATCGAGGTGCACCTTACCCCGGTGGAGTTTCGTTTACTGGCGTTGCTGATGAAGGAACCGAACCGGGTGCTCACTCGTGCTCAGTTGGTCGAGCGCGCGTTCGGCTACGACTATGACGGGCTGGATCGAACGATCGATGTCCACATCTTGAACTTACGGAGAAAGATCGAGGCCGACGCCACGCGGCCGCAGTACATAAAGACGGTCTACGGCGTCGGGTACACCTTCACCGCCGAGGAACCGTCTCGAGGTAGATGATGCTGCAAAGACTACAAGTTCGGCTGTTCGCGGCGTTTTTCTTGGTGATCGTTGTCGCGGTGGCCACGGTGATGGGGTTTGTGCTTCCGGCGGCGGAGCAGGAGATCGAGATCTATGCGCACCGTACCGGGCGGCTACAGCTTGCCCGTATGCACCACTGGTTGCTTGGGTATCACTCTGCGCGGGGCAGCTGGAGCGGCGTGCAGCCGTTTGTCGAGGAGATGGGCGTACTGTACGGTCAGTGGGTGGTGCTCGCACGCGACGACGGCACGGTCGTTGCCGATTCTCGAAGCTTGTTGTTTGGGCAACCCTTTGACGAGGACTGGATCAGTGTCCCGTTGGGAAGCGAAGACGGAAGAATCGGCACGCTGTACGTAAGCGCAGAATCGGGGATAGACGAGGCCTTTGCGCTGGCGCTGCGCGATTCGCTGAGCGTGTATCTCGTAATCGGTGGGGGGCTTGCCCTCGCGGTTGCGTTACTGTTGACCGTGGTGCTGTCGCGCGCGATCTCGGCACCGGTGCGCGAGCTCGCCGGCGTCGCTCGTCGGGCGGGGTCCGGTGATCTCGCGGTGCAGGCCGCGGTGCCGGACAACGGTGAGCTCGGCGAGCTTGCAACGGCTTTCAACACGATGGTGCACGATCTCGCCCGCGCAGCCGAGCTACGGCGTAATCTTGTGGCCGACACCGCGCATGAGCTACGCACGCCGCTCGCGAACATCAATGGATATCTTGAAGCGATGAAGGACGAGCTCGTGGAGCCTGCCGTAGCCCTTGAATCGGTCGAGGAGGACGTTCAGCTGCTCTCGCGTCTGGTCGACGACCTGCAGGAGCTCGCACTCGCAGAAGCCGGGTCGTTACGGTTGCATCGGCAGACGGAGGACATGAAGGCTCTTCTGCAGAGGAGTGTCGCAGGCGTCAAGGCCCGAGCGCTTGGGCACGGGGTTACGCTCTCCCTCGAGCTGCCCGAAGACCTGCCGGCCGTTTGCGTCGATTTTCAACGGATTACGCAGGTCTTTCACAATGTGCTCCTAAACGCCCTGGCTCACACTCAAGCGGGAGACTCGATCGAGCTTACGGCCGCAAGCTCCGACAACAGGGTACAGATCCGGGTGCGCGACACCGGCGTAGGCATTCCTCCGGAACACCGCCCCAACGTATTCGAGCGCTTCTATCGTGTCGACCGGTCACGCGCACGTGCCACCGGTGGAACCGGCCTGGGGCTCACGATCGCCAAACAGCTGATCGAGTCGCATGGGGGGCGCATATGGTTCGAACCTGGAGAGTCGAAAGGAAGCGTGTTCGTGATAGAACTGCCGACCGCCTACGAGGCTAACGCACGCTGCAGCACGGGTTAGATACCGACGCGGGTTTTGTGGAGGCGCGCTTCATCGCCGCGGGCGTGTTTCTACTCTAACAGCGAGCGGTCGAGCAGGGACTCTAAGATCGTTTTCAGCTTGTTCTGGTCGAGCGGCTTGCTGAGAAACTCCGACATGCCGGCGGCAACGCAGCGCTCGCGTTCTCCTTGAATCAGCCCGGCGGTGAGCGCAACCACGTGGGGGGGCGGGCCGGTGCGCTCGGCTTCCTCGAGAATTGCCCGGGTGGCCGCGTAACCGTCGAGCCGCGGCATCTGTAAATCCATCAAGATGAGGTCCGGCCGGTACTCGCGGTAGAACGCAACGGCTTCCTCGCCGTCGGTCGCCTCGATCACGCGGACCTTCGGAAACAGCGTACCGAGCATCCTTTTGGCCACGAGTTGATTGATGCGATCGTCCTCGGCGACCATGATGGTTGCCGAGGCGTTGTCGGAGTTACGTGCCATGACCTATTCCACGAAAAAGCTCACCGGCGCCGACGGCGCCGGTGAGGCCTGGTGCTGCCTACCCTAAGCTCAATAATACCAAAGATCGGTTAGTCTTTCCAGAACTCTGCGTCTACCTCGTTTTCCGACTTCGCGACTACGCAGGTAACCGCCATGTCGCCGGTAACGTTCAGCCCGGTCCGCCCCATGTCGAGGATCGCGTCGATTCCGAGGATCATGGCGTATGCGAGCGCCTGCGGCGTGCCTTCGGTGACCGGCAGGCCGACCGCGTTCAAGACCATCAGCAGCATGATTGCACCGGCACCCGGTACGCCTGCAGTGCCGATCGAGGCGAGGACCGCGGTGAGCACCACCATCACCTGTTGCGCTCCGGTCAACGGAATGCCGATCGCGTTCGCGATGAACAAAACACAGACACCCATGTAGATCGCGGTGCCGTCCATATTGATCGTGGCGCCGAGCGGAAGGCTGAACGAGAAAACCGGTCGCTTCACGCCCATGTTCCCCTCTACGTTCCGAATCGTCACCGGAAGAGTACCGCCGGATGAACGGCTGACGAACGCGGTGATCATGGCCTCACGCCCGCGTTTTATGAACTTGACGAGACTGTAGCCGTTGAGCTTGAGCAATCCGCCGTACACCACCACGAGGTGTAGAATCAACGCGATATAGACCGCGGCGGTTACAATGGCAAGCGGCCCGAACGCCTCGGCTCCCTGGCGACCAAACACTACCGCGATCAGCGCGAACACACCAATCGGGGCGTACTGCAGCACCCACCCCACGATCTTGAACATGATCTCGGCGCCACCGTCGAAGAAGCGGAACATCAGGTCGCCGGCCGATTTTATGCGCTCGGTCTCGCTAATCTGGAGGTACGAAAGCCCGATACCGAAGAAGATCGCGAAGAAGATAATCTGTAGCACCGACCCTTCCGCAATCGCGGCGAACGGGTTTGTGGGAACGATCTCGAGCAGCGTTTGCACGAGCGAAGGCGCCTCTACATCGCGCGCGACCCCTTCGGCTACCTGACCGATATCCATGCCGCGCCCCGGGGAGAACACGTTGCCCATGATCAACCCGAGCGAGATCGCTACCGCCGATGTCGCCAAGTAAAGGCCGACAGTCTTGACGCCGATGCGACCCAGGCGGGCCGGGCTTACACTCGCGGCACCTACGACCAAGGTGAAAAAGATCACCGGAACCACGATCATCTGCAGCAAGCGGACGAACAAGCTTCCCAGCGGCTCGATTACCTCGATTGGGGGTCCCACGACTAAACCGACCACCGCACCGGCTACCAAGCCGATGAGAATCCGCACGAGCAGATTCGTTTTAAAGTACCAGTCGAACATAACACCTCTCCCCGGAGTGTGCGCTGTGACAACTCCGCCCAAAAAGACGATTGCGGCATCGGCAGCTGCGCCGAGGCCGTCGGCTTGGACCAACGGTCCACGATTGAGTAAGCATGTACCGGGTCTGACGAGTCGTCAAGCACAATAATGCAGCAACCTGTCGTATTGTCGTGAATGGGTGTATACTATAGGTGTAAGGAGGCCGCCATGGGTGTGATAACGTTATCGCGAGAGTTGGGAAGCCGCGGAGATGAGATCGGCGCGCTTCTGGCCGAGAAGTTGTCGTATCGCTTCGTTCATAAGGCGGAGATCGAACGGGTGCTGCGCGAAGACGGAGTGTCTGAAAGCAGCATCGAGAAGTTCGACGAAAAGAATCCGGGGTTTTGGCACCGGTTTTCCCGTGATCGTGACCGCTATCTGCACCTCCTGAGTTACACCGTGACGCGTTTCGCTCACGAGGGCAACTGCGTGATCCTCGGACGAGGAAGTCAGGTTCTGCTGTCGCATCTGCCGAGTGTGTTGAACCTTCGGATTACCGCTCCGCTCGAGGTGCGCATCGAGAACGTCGTTCAGGAGCACGGCTACACGCGTCAAGAAGCCGAGCACTTAGTGCACCATAGCGACCGCGAACGTGCCGGGTTTCACCGCTTCTTTTTCAACGAGAACTGGTTGAACTCCGAGCTCTACGACATGATTCTCAGCACCGAGTTCCTCAACGAGGAAGCCGTGGTAAACCTTGTCAGTCACGCGCTTGCCGCGTTGCAACGGCCCGAGTACGTTCAGGAAACCGAGGAGAAGCTCGGGAATCTCTTCCTCGAGATGCAGGTCATCACGCAGATCATCTATCTCGACGGCCTCCCGGTGCAGAACCTCACCGTCACGGCCGAAAACGGCATGGTTCATCTCCGAGGCATGGTCAGCGCTGAGGAAGACGTCTCGATCGTAGAGCAATCGGCGCGTAAGGTGGACGGGGTGCGCTCGGTAAGCTCGGCGGTCTACTACGTACCGCCGAACAGTAGCATCCGTTGATCGCGCGGCCGCGGTGCCGGCCGCCGCGGCAGCGTTTTTGGCCGCGTTTTTCCTTTGACAGATCGCGTTGTAGCATCTGATAATAGGCACATAAATACTGTCACCGTAAACCGTACCGAAGCGTACAAGGAGGGTCGCGTTATGAAGAAGCTGATCAACAATCCAGACGATGTTGTGAAGGAATCGTTGCAAGGGTTGGCTGCGGCGCATGGGGACCTCGTGAAGGTGCATTTTGAGCCCAACTACGTGGTGCGCGTCGATGCACCGGTGAAGGGCAAGGTCGGCGTCCTGTCCGGCGGCGGAAGCGGCCACGAGCCGATGCACGGCGGCTTTGTCGGCAAGGGTATGCTCGACGGCGCCTGTCCCGGGCCGGTCTTCTCCTCGCCTACGCCCGACCAGATGGAGGCAGCCACCAAAGCGATCGACGGCGGCGCGGGCGTTCTCCATATCGTCAAGAACTACACCGGCGACGTCATGAACTTCGAGATGGCTGCCGAGGCCGCGGCCGCCGACAAAGACGTCAAGGTTGAAGCGGTGGTGATCGACGACGACGTTGCGGTGAAGGACAGTCTGTATACCGCCGGTCGGCGCGGCGTGGGTACTACCGTGATCGCTGAAAAGCTCTGTGGCGCGGCAGCAGACGCGGGCTACGATCTGCAGAAGGTAGCCGATGTATGTCGCAAGACAAACGAAAACGGTCGCTCGATGGGCATGGCGTTGACCTCTTGCACCGTGCCGTCCGCCGGGAAGCCTACCTTCGAGATCAGCGACGACGAGATGGAGATCGGAATCGGCATCCATGGTGAGCCGGGCCGCGAGCGTATGAAGCTCAAGACCGCGAAAGAGATTACCGAGATGATGGCCGAGGCGGTGCTTTCCGACCTGCCGTTTAAGAACGGCGATAAGACCATCGCGATGGTTAACGGCATGGGCGGCACTCCGCTGATCGAACTCTATCTGCTGTACAACGAGTTTGCCGAGATCTGCAAGAAGAAAGGCATCACAATCGAGCGAAACCTGGTGGGTAACTATATCACCTCGCTCGAGATGGCGGGTTTTTCGATCACTCTGGTGCGCACCGACGACGAGTTTTTGAAACTCTGGGACGCACCGGTGCTTACGCCTGGGCTGCGGTGGGGCGTATAGGTATGCAAAGAGGTGGGGCGAGCGATCGGCTCGCCCCGCACGCTAACGCCTGACGCAGGAAGACGGAAGTGAGCAACAG
>PUOW01000133.1 GCA_003552185.1 Spirochaetaceae bacterium | reverse complement strand
TCTGCCGGCGCCCGCTCAGCGCTGCGCCCACCGGGGGTTCGCCGGCGCCTGCCGAGCCCGCCCGCCCCGCGCTGCGCCCACCGGGGGGCGCCCACGCCTGCCGAGCCCGCCCGCACCGGCAGCGCTCGCAGGGCCCGCGCCGACGGCTTCCGCGCCGCGGGCGCAGCGGGCTACGGTTCGAATCGCTCATCGCTGTTGACCGCGCCGAAACTTGCGCCGCGGGTCGGGACGGTGTGCCAGTCCTCGCGTCGGTCGGTATCGGTCGAGAGCGAGTCGCGGTTGATGCTGCGCGTGGGCGAGGCGTTGTCGGCCCAGACTGCGTCCTCGGGCGCGGCGAGGGAACCTGCTATCTGCCACGCCCCGGCGTCTACAATCGCGTCTACACGGTCGAGGGTCCGTCGCGTCCCGAAGCCCCTGAAGTTGGTGTCGGAGTCTGATGTGCGGTTGGTGTATATCACCGCATCGAGCATACGCCCGTTCGGGGTGTCGTAGAGCGCGATCGCGCCGTTGTTGGACGGCAGGCCCGAGCCTTCCGGTACCCAGAAGTTCAGTCGTTCCTCGCCCACGACTGCACTCTCGGGGCGGAAATGAACCACCAGATACTCGCCTGTCTCCACCTCCCGATCCGGAAACACGATTTTGCTGTCGAAGTTTCGGCCTACACCGTTGTACAGCGCCGCGCCGGCCGTGTTGCCGCCTTCGCGCACAAACAGCTCGACGCGCTCGGGATTGCTCGCGCTGCCGCGCGGGGAGAACTCGTTGATCACCAGACCCGGAAGGCGATCGTTGTACCCGTAAAACGAGATCACGAACTGCAGCGTATTCCCGTTGTCGTCGCGCACCGCGGCGCGCATCGCGTACTGCCGCCCGGCGACGCTCGGCTCAGGGAACCTGAGTGCCACCGTCTCGGTTGCAGCGGCCGGCGCGGTCACCGCCAGCTCCGGGTCGAGCTGTAAGCTCTCCGGCAGCACAAGGGCCGGCTTGTCGAACTCAAGGAGCAGCTCCTGCGGACCGGTCACCTCAACCGCGCGCAGCTCCGGAGGGTAGAACTCGCCCTCGGCCGGGCGCACCGCCTCGTGAAGCGGACGG
This sequence comes from Spirochaetaceae bacterium, assembly GCA_003552185.1. GTDB lineage: Bacteria > Spirochaetota > Spirochaetia > DSM-27196 > SLAA01 > B1Sed10-166. The sequence continues at coordinate 5,941 of PUOW01000133.1, read as the reverse complement.
CATCCCGCGCCGAGTAATGTCACCACAATCGCGGCGACCCTCAGCGCCTCACGCGCAACGCGCACCGCGCCTCCGAACCGCATCTCCATAACGCACCTCCCTCGGTTGCGGGCAGCCTCGCTTGCGGCTACCGCACCTACTCTCTACTTCTAGTACACCGGGCGCGTTTGCATATTGCTTCTCTTTACCGCAAATCCGCTATCAACTATACTGCTGAGGGAGGGATGCACCGGCATGGCCGAGAACCCATTATTCGACAAATACGGTCAAACAATAGAAAACGGGCGAGTTATCTTCCGCGAGGGAGATATCGGCGACCGTATGTACATCATCCAAAACGGTGTTGTTCGCATCAGTAAGAATATCGACGGGCGCGACTATACGCTCGCAGACCTCGGAAAGGGCGAGTTTCTCGGCGAGATGGCGATTGTATCCCAGATTCGACGTACCGCCACCGCCACCGCGCTCGGCACGGTGCAGTTGCTGGCGTTCGATCGCGCCGGGTTCCAAGGCATGATCGAGAAGAACGCCAAGATCGCGATGAACGTGATCGACCGCCTCTGCAAACGGCTGCAGCATACCAACTCGCAGCTGCAGAGTCTGGTTCGAAAGAACGTCCGGAGTCACATCGCGCTTATTCTGTACTACAAGTTCATGGAGAAGCCCGACGAGGATCCGTGTCTCAGTCGCGACCGCGCGGTAGAGGACATCTCGAAGCATCTCGGCGTGCCGGCCGCGACCGTGAGCACCGCAATCGCGGAATTGGTCGACGCCGGCGTGATACATCTTCAGGGTAACGCGTTACGTATCAAGAACCGCGACAGCATCACCGCGTTCGCGGAGCAGCTAGGAGGCTAACCGAATGTGCGGAATAATCGGCTACTGCGGCCCGAAACCAATGGGTGAGGTGCTTCTCGAAGGCCTCAAGCGCATGGAGTACCGCGGCTACGACTCGGCCGGTATTGCGGTACGATCGAACGCCGAGATCACCGTAATAAAGCGCGCCGGAAAGATCGCGACGCTCCGCGAGGCCGTACAGGGTGAACTCGAGGGCGACTGCGGCATCGGGCATACGCGCTGGGCGACGCACGGCGGCGTGACCGACGAGAACGCGCATCCGCACCTCGATGCCGCCGGCAAGGTCGCGATCGTGCATAACGGCATCATCGAGAACTACTCGGTGCTGCGCGAGAAGCTCGCGGCCGAGGGCGTTGAGTTCGCGAGCGAGACCGACTCCGAGGTCATCGCGCATCTCATCGCGAAGCTGTACGACGGTAACCTCGCAGCCGCGGTTCAGCAGGTGGTACAGCTGCTGAAGGGCACCTACGGGATAGCGGTTACGCATATAGACGAGCCCGGCGTACTGGTGGGGGCGCGCAACGGGTCGCCGCTGGTGCTCGGCGTTGGGGAGCAGGAGATGTTTCTCGCCTCGGACGTTACCGCGATTCTGGGACACACCAAGCAGGCGATCTATCTCGAGGACGGCGAGATCGTAACGATCACCGCCGACGACTACCGGACCACCGATCTGCAGTCGCGCAAGGTCGACAAGCACATTCAGATCATCAACTGGGAGCTCGAGGAGATAGAGAAGGGCGGCTACCGCCACTTCATGGAGAAAGAGATCTTCGAGCAGCCGGAGTCAATCTTGCGGGCGATGCAAGGCCGGCTCGATCATGAGTACGCTACCGGGCATCTCGGCGGGCTCAACATGAGCAAGAAGGAGTTGCTCGATCTCGAGCGGGTGAAGATCATCGCGGCCGGCACCTCGTTTTACGCCGGGCTGGTGGCGTCGTATCTGATTGAGTCGATCGCGCGCATTCCGTGCACGGTGGAGCTCGCCGCCGAGGTCCGCTACCGAAACCCCATCGTGGAGCGCAACAGCATCTATTTCGCGATCTCACAGTCGGGCGAGACTGCCGATACGCTTTACGCGATGCGCGAGCTGCAGCGCAAGGGCGCTCGGGTGCTCGGCATCTGTAACGTCGTAGGCGCTACCATTCCTCGCGAGTCCGACGGCGGGGTCTATATCCACTCCGGGCCCGAGATCGCGGTAGCTTCCACCAAGGCCTTCACGAGCCAGCTGACCGCGCTGTACGTCTTCACGCTGCTCATCGCGCGAATGCGGCATATGTCGTACGAGGCCGGAATGATGTTTGTGCAGGCGCTCGAGGAGGTCCCCGATCAGGTTGCGAAGGTCTTGAACTTGGCGCCGGCGATCGCCGAGATCGCGCATAAGTATCACGAAGCGCGAAACTTCCTGTTTCTCGGCCGTGGAATTAACTACCCGGTTGCGTTCGAGGGCGCGCTCAAGCTCAAAGAGATCTCCTATATCCACGCCGAGGGCTACAGCGCCGCCGAGGTTAAGCACGGCCCGATCGCCTTGATAAGCCCCGACACGCCGAGCTTGTTCTTGGTGCCCGACGATGCCCTTCGCGAGAAGGTCATCTCCAACATGAAGGAAGTGAAGGCGCGCAACGGTCAGGTGATCGCGGTGTGCGTAGAGGACGACCATGAGGTCGCGGCGCTCGCCGACGACGTGATCATGGTCCCACGCGTGCACGAGCTGATGTACCCGTTTGTGATGACGATTCCGCTGCAGCTGTTTGCGTACTACACGGCTCTTGAGCTCGGGCGCGACGTCGACCAGCCGCGCAACCTGGCCAAGAGCGTGACGGTTGAGTAAGGTCTCAAGGTATGTCGCCGTAAGCGCATTTCTGCTTGCGATGCTCCTGCCGGTGGGATGCCCCATCGGGCACCATGACGCAACCGCCGACCGCTCCGGCGCGCCGGCAGTTGCCGGCGGCGCAGCCGCCTACGCCGAAACCCCGGCCGACACGCCCCACGACCACGACGCGCTTCTGGTTCGTGGGCCGCGCCCGGGGCACGGGTTGCCGTTTCTGGGGCCGAACCTGATCGAGTACGAGCGAGCGGTGTATCGCTACCGCGCCGGCGAGGTAACGGTGTACTACGGCGAGGACAGATTACCGATCGATGCCGACCCCGAGGTGCTGCAGTGCGGACCGCACGCGCTGCAGGTGCTGGAGGATGTTGGGCCGCACCGCCGCGTGGTCCGCTTCGACCGCGCATCCGGTGAGTGGCTGTTGTTTGAGCAGCAGCCCGATACGGGAGAGATATGCCCGCTGGTTGAGAGCTTCATCGAGCGCTTTGAGTTTTTTCTCGAGGCGTTGCCGCCGGACGCGCGCGAGGCTCCGTTTCCGGCGGTGCTGGAGCTGGGCTAAGGTCGCGCCCCGCCGGTGCAGCCCGGGCCGGGCGTCGGCGCCGGCAGTGTGTTGGGAGCCGCGGGAGTGCCGGGGGGTACGGTTGGGGGCTGTGTTGCCTCGGGGCGGCTTAGGAAACCGCGCGCTCTTCCTGGATTTGATCGAGGATGCGCTCGGCCAGAATGCGTGGCCAGTCCGGCAGCATGCCGTCTTCGTCGCCCTCATACCGCGCGAGCAGATCCAAAAACTTGGTTTCGGCCGTGTCGAGCTCACCCTGACGATAGTGGATGAACGCGATCTCGTACTCGGCGGCTGCGACGCCGGCGAGGTCGTCGGGATTGCGTTCGATGAAGGTTCGGTAGTAGACCAACGCGGTATCGTAGTGCCGCTGGTCGTAGGCTTCTTGCGCTCGTTGGAAGTACTGCTGCCGACTGAGATCTTCCGGAATTTCGCCGGGTTCCGGTACGGTCTCACACGCGACGAGCAACATCGGCGCAAAGAGAAGAGCGATCAGGTAGCGCGTGTGGCGCGGTAGTCTCATCAGTGTTGTCCTCCTGGGCCACGGTAGCACGGCGCCATAGGCCGGTCAATATGCCGCGTGACATGCCGCGTGACATGTGCAGCTCCAAAATCTACCGGTCTTCCGCCGTTTCTTCGGGCGCAAGCGGCTCTCCCTCGGGCTTCAGTATCACCGCGCGGCGATCCTTCCCGGCGATCTTTGCAACTACCGGCGAAGTGAAGCGTAGGTGTCGCAGGAAGCGGTCCTGGTAATACGCCGTGGTCGCCGAGAGAAAGTCTCGGTCGAGCCGACCGTCGCCGATAAAAGGATTGATCGTGAGGTACGCGATCCCGAGCGAGGTGATGTTCTGAAAGAAGTGCGTGCCTTGACTCGGGTCCACTCTGAAGTTTTCGAGCCCGCACTCCACAATCACCTTGGCGTTCGAGATCTGTGTCCAGACCAGCGGGATGCCGAGCCAAGGGTCGCTCGAGCCGAGCCGCCCCGGCACCACCAAGACGTAGCGTCGCTCCTCGGCTTTCATGCGTTCGTTGAGCGCGGTTATGGTAGCCGCCATCTGTTCGGTCGCCGCGGCGTCGAAGGTTTCGGGCTTGATATAGACGAAGTCGTAGATGCTGTCGTACAGCCCGTTCCCGAGCGCCTTCTCGGACGAGAGCAGGATGCGGTCGCGATCCTCGTCCTCGAGCCGGATGTCCTCAGCCTCCAGGCCCTCGACGATCGGCCGAACCTGCAAGAAGCTGAACACGCGCTGCGACTCGGGGGGCGGGTCGAGGTCAACCGCGAACTCGATCTCAACCGGCACGTTCATCTCGTTGGAGGCGAGATTGAGCAGGTCCTGCAGGATCTCCATCAACGGAAACATTCCGTACTTTAGTATGCCGGCGAAGGTAACAACGCGTTTGCCCGGCCGATCGCAGCCGTCGTACAGGCGATGCGACTCGAAATCGAGCGTTGAGACCGCGAGCGGAAACGCGGGATCCTCCTCGGCGTCCGAGACCGGATAACGACAGACCGTCGCGCCCTCGTCGAGATGCGGATCGAAATGTCTCTCGTTCATGTCGATCGCGTAGAACTCGTTTTGCGTGTTTTTGAGCGCGGTGTCGGTGTCGGTCAGCTGGATGACCTTCTTCGGCCGACTCGGTGCAACCCGGAGCGAGTTGCCGCCTTCTACCACAGTCTTGCCGAGCCCGAGCGCAATGTTCGCGATCCCGTCTTTGGGATTCTCCGACTCAACCGGGTAGAAGTTCAACGAGCGCGCGACCCCGCTTACGGTAGGATAGCAGCGGCTGTCGTGCACCGTTCCGGTAACCTCCTGTACGATCACCGCCATCTTCTCTTCATCGATCACGTTCTGCGTGGCCTCGAGGTAGTCGCGGCTGCGTTTGTAGTACGTGGAGGCGTAAACCGCCTTGATTGCGGCGACGAGATCCTGATGCCGCTTTTCAACCGTGTCGGCGTTGTTCGGCAACATATAGGTGGTATAGATTCCGGCGAACGGCTGGTAGTGCGAGTCCTCGAGCAAGCTCGAGGAACGGATCGCGATCGGCTTGCGCATCACTTGCAGGATTGTGTAGAGGTCCTCGTTCAACCGTTCAGGAAGGCGTGCCTCGAGAAACAGCTCGAGGATGCGCTCGTCGCTGAGCTCGCGATCGGTCAAGACACGCTCAAACAGGTTGTTCTTGTCCATGAAGGTCTCGAACACCTCGGTGGTGAGCACCACGGTTTTCGGAATCGAGATGATGACGTCCTGGTAGCGATAGCGCATGCGATGCTGCTTGAGAATGTAGTCCACAAACGCGAGCCCGCGCCCCTTGCCGCCGAGAGATCCGTCGCCGATCCGAGAAAAGCTGTAGTACTCGTCGTAGTGGCTTTTGCGAAACTCGGCGATGGTGCCGCGATTCTCGAAGATGCGGTAGTTCTTGATTGTCTCAAAGAGGTGGCGCTTACAATCCGCGACCGTGTCGAAGTCCGTAAGCTGAATCTTTGCGATGACGTTCGCGAGCGGAAACAGCGCGCGCGCCTTGAGCCACTTCGAGAAGTCGTTGATGCGCGCGTGATGCGCAAAGCTTTCGTCCGGAACCGAGCGGATCTTGTTCTGAAGCTCGTTTAGGCTCGAGACGCGGTCGATCTCAACGCGCGTTTTGGGGTCTCGAAACGCGAAGTCGCCGAAGCCGTAGTTCTCTCGCACATAGGTGCGGAGTTT
>PUOW01000051.1 GCA_003552185.1 Spirochaetaceae bacterium | reverse complement strand
CCTCATGAGGCGCATACTATACGGGAGACCGGTAGCATTGGAAGTAGGAAGCGGGCGGCGCCGGAGAGCATGCAGTTGCAGCGGCCGCCGATCTCGCCGATCTTGACCGCCGCTGCACGCGGCGTGGCGAGTGTGATAGACTCACCCCCGTGAAACACCGAGCTTTCTTGCGCCTGCGCGGGCGACACCCCGCGCATATCTTGATGGTCGTGTCCGTCTGCGCGATCGTGACGGCTTTGGGTAGCGCGATGCTGTTCGCGAGCAACGTAACCGAGATATCGGCCGATCCCGAGGTTTCGGCCGAGCAACGCCGGGCGCAGGCGCTCGACGCGTACTATAGCGGAGACCAAGAGCGCGCGCTCGCGGAGTATCTCGAGATCCTCGAACAAGACGCGGCCGACACGCATGCGCGAACGCAGATCGTGTGGCTGTTGCGCGAGCTCGGACGACACGACGAGGCTCTTGAACACGTCGTACGGCTGCGGGCCGTCGCGGATCACGAAGATCGTAAAAGCAACGAGCGCGGCGGCGGTGCCTCCGACGGTGACGCATCCGACGAGGGTGCCTCCGACGACGACGCACGCTCCACCACCGGCGACCGCTCGCGCCTCGAGCTTACCACGCTGCACCTCGAGGTGTCGGCGCTCGCCGGCCGGCTCGAGACCGCCGACACCATCCTCCGCGCCGAACCCGAAGCGGCCGACGCTCCCGCCCAGCTCTATCTCGGTCTCGCCGAGTACCTCGGCGGAGACAGCCGGCGCGCAGCCGAGGCGTTCGATGCCGCGCGCGAACAGCGCGGCACGCGTCCGCACGCCGAGCGCATGCTGGGTGGCCTTGCGTCGGCGCAGGGTGAGCACCACCGTGCGGTGGAGCTCTTGCAGGCCGCTCGACGCGAGGAGCCGAACCTTACCGCCACCCTTGTCCCGCTTGCCGAGGCGCTGCGCGCGATTGGAGAGACCGAGGAGGCGCATGACGTTCTCACGCGCGCCGAGCTCAGTATGCCGTGGAACCGGGCCGCGCGCGAGCTAAAAGACGAGCTCGTGGCGGAGCGCCCCGAGATAACGACCGCCGAGGTGGAGCGGCGCGAGAAACGGATCGCCGACCTGCGTTCCGCCCCGGCGGACCCGATCGCGCCGTATCGCGATGCCATTCCGCTCGTGCGGGTGGGCCTCGCCGAGAATCTCTCACGTCTCGATCTCAAGACCGGAGGGAGCTTTCTGTTGCGCTCCGCCGAAGGCGAGATCCTCGCGGCCGGCGAACCCGAGACCGTGATCCGCGTCCGCTCCGAGGGTGAGAACTTCTTCCTCGCGCTCGAGCCCTCGCGGGAGCCCCCGCTCGACGACGCCGAGCCGCGCCCGGTGAAACCGGTCGCGGTCGGGGAAACGGTGCGGCTCGAGTACCTCGCACCGGATCACACAACCGCGGTGTTTCAGTTTGCGTTCGGTGCCGGTCAGTACTCAGCCGGCCATGAGGATCGCCGCTACCGCGGGGCGATGGAGCTCATGCCGAGCGCCGACGGGGGCGTCACACTCGTGAACGAGGTCAATATCGAGGAGTACCTCTACTCGGTGGTGCCTTCCGAGATGCCGTCATCCTGGCCGAGCGAGGCGCTACGGGCTCAAGCGGTTGCGGCGCGCTCATACACGCTTGCGGGTCTGGGGCGTTTCGCCGAGCGCGGGTTCGACCTGTTCGGCTCGGTACGCTCGGCGTTCTACCGCGGTGTGGAGGGCGAGCACCCGAACGCGGTGGCCGCGGTACAGGCGACGCAGGGCGAAGTTCTCATGGACGGCTCGCGGCCGCTCAACGCGGTGTACTCGGCCAACGCCGGCGGGCACACCGAGAGTAGCGAGATCGTCTGGGGATCGTCTACGAGCCTTGTCGGGGTCGCAGACCCGCAAACACAACGCTGGATGCAGGGTCGCCGCGAAGCACGCGAGGGTGAGATTACCACCGACCGCCACGGGCTTCCGCTCGAGGGCGAGGCCTGGCTGCCTCCCGCGGCGTTACAGGAGTGGCTTCGCACGCGGCCCGACAGCTTCAGCGGCGACAGCCGTTTCGCAGCGTATCATGCCTATCGCTGGCGCTTAGTGGTGGAGCGCAGCGAGATAGAGGCGCGCCTCGAGGCCGAGGGCGAAGGAATCGGTGAGCTGCAGGCCGTGATCCCTCGTGGCCGAGGCGTCGGCGGTCGGGTGCGCAGCGTAGAGCTGCGCGGAAGCGATGGGCGACGAGTTCTCACCGGCGACACCATTCGGCACCGCCTCGGGGGCTTGCGCAGCACCTTGTTCGTGGTCGACCCGGTATACAACGCCGAACACCTTCCCGAGTTCTTTGTGTTTCACGGCGGAGGGTGGGGTCACGGGGTCGGCATGTGCCAGACCGGTGCCGCCTCGATGGGGCGTATGGGCTACCCGTACCAGGCGATCCTCGCGCATTACTACCCGCGCGCCGAGCTAAGCTCAATCTACCACAACTCGAACACGGAATCGGGCCGGTGAACCGAGTTGCCGGAACGCGCCTCAAGGCGTAGATTAAGGAAAATCAACAACCACAACCCACAACTTCACAAGCCACGGGTTAAGAATGAGGAGTGAAATCGATGAGCAAACCGATCTGTGCAGTAGTAGGCGTCGGGCCGGCGATGGGACGCGCGATCGCGCGAGCCTTCGCGGATGAGGGCCTCGACCTCGTGCTGATGGCACGCGACAAGGCCAAACTTGAACGCTACGCCGATGAGCTCGGTCGTACCGGCACACAGGTTCATATCGAGCAGATGGATACCACCGACGAAACCTCGGTGGAGCAGGCATTCACACGGGTGAGCAACGCGGTGGGCGAGCCGGATGTTCTGGTGTATAACCCCGCGGTACTCAAAAAGGAGGCCCCGAGCGAGCTCGAGCCCAAATCGCTCACCGAGACCCTCGGGATTATGCTGTTCGGGGCGATGCACTGCGTGCGCGCGGTACTTCCGGGCATGCGCCGGCGCGCCGGCGGCACGATTCTGTTTACCGGAGGCGGGTTCGCGATCGATCCCTCGACGACGTATTCCTCGCACTCGCTCGGTAAAGCGGCGCTCCGCAACTATGCTCACAGCTTGTTTCTCGAGCTCAAGGAACAAGGAATACACGCCGGTACCGTAACGATCACACGCCCGGTTGAGGACTCCGGCGATCATACCGCCGACGCGGTCGCGCAGCGCTACACCGAACTCTACAAGCAGCAGCCGAGCGAATGGGCTTGGGAGATCATTAAGTGAAGGAAAGCCGGTTGGCCCCGCAAGACAAGGGGCCGACCGACTTGCGACCGGAAGGGTTAGAACGCGAAGCGCCGCGGCGCAAGGCCGGTCCGGGCCGAGCAACCGCGAGCACCAACGCGACACCTCGCTTAGGCAGACTCCGGGAGCACCTGCTGCAGGATAATGCCCGCAACCGCCGCCATAACCATCGCGCTCAACTCAAGGCCTTCAAACGGCTCGAGCGCAACGCCCCCGACGCCGATGATCAACACCACGCTCGCGATGATCAGGTTACGGGGTTTCAGCAGGCTCACCTTAGCTTCAACCAGGGTGCGAATACCGACACCCGCGATCATACCGTACAGCAGGATCGAGACACCGCCGATCACCGGGCCCGGGATCGACTGGATCAAGGCCTCGACCTTGGGAATAAACGACATCACGATCGCCCAGACCGCGCCCATGCTCACGACGAAGGTTGCGTGCACGCGGGTAATCGCGAGAACGCCGATGTTCTCGCCGTAGGTGGTGAGCGACGGACCACCCAACAAACCCGAGATCATGGTCGCGACACCGCCACCGTACAGCGTGGGGTGAATACCGGGATCTACCTTCATGTCGCGGTCGATGGTGTTACCGATCGCGAGAATGTCACCGATATGCTCGATCACCGAAACGATCGCGGCCGGGGTTACGATCAGGAGCACCTGAGCATCAAAGCGGGGTGTGGTGAAGCCCGGCAGACCGAGGACGCTTGCCTCGCCTATTCCGCTGAAATCTACCAACCCCAGTATCGAGGCGCCGATGTAGCCGATAACGAGCCCTCCGAGGATCGGCACAACCTTGATGATGCCTTTGCCGAACATCGTGATGCCGATTGCGGCGAGCAGGGTTAATAGCGCGATTCCCCAGTGATCGCCCGCCATATCCATCGCAACCGGGGCCAGCCCAAGCCCGATCACCATAATGATCGGCCCGGTAACGATCGGCGGGAAGATCTTTGCAACACGCTCGGGACCGATCGACTGCACGAGCAATCCCACCGCCATGTAGACCACACCCGCACCGATAATACCGGCCTGCGCGTGCTGCAGACTCAAGGTTTCGGCGGCAATCAAAAGCGGCGCAATGAACGCGAACGACGACCCCAGGAAGCCCGGAACCCGTCCCTTGGTGAAGAAGTGGAAGATCAAGGTTCCCACACCGACCGCAAAAAGTGTCGCCGAAACATTAAGCCCGGTTATGACCGGAACGAGCACCGTGGCGCCCAACATCGCCATCGTGTGCTGAAGACCGATCAAGACCTTTTGAGGCGTCGAGAAGCGATACGAGATATCGCGACCTTCGCGAAACTCCTCCTCGAAGTCTTTCTCGGGACCAGGACCGGTGTTTTTCGGATCATCGGACATAGCAAACCCCTTGTAGTACTGAATTGCACGGAATCACGCGCACCGACGGTGCGGTTTTTATTGTCGTATACTCACCCGACGCCTGCCGCTCTGTCAATCATGAACTACGCTGAACTACGCTGAAACCGTGCCAAAACGGCGCTTGTGTTGCACGTGAGACCTGCGCGTGCGCCGGGCGTGTACGACCACAGAACAAGATAGGGGGAGACGATGAGCGACGCAGTACTGCGCGGCATACGCGTGCTGGACCTCACGCAGGAGCCGGCCGGTCCGCACTGCACGCAGCTTCTCGGCGATTTCGGCGCCGAGATCATCAAGATCGAGCGCGCCGACGGAGTGATTTGAACGCGAGTACCCGCTCTACCCCGGAGGCCAGATTCAGCAGCTGCTCATCGTCTCCGAAGTATCCGGCTATCTGCAGCCCAAGCGGCAAGCCCCGGGACCCCAGGGCGCACGGCAGCGTAATGGTCGGCAGACCGTAGAAGGTCCACGGCAGGTTCATGATCGGGCTCCCGGTGGCCTCTATACCCTCGGGGGCCTCGCCTACGGTCGCGGGCGACAACACCGCGGCCACGCCGGCTTGGCGCATCGCCTGCTGTACCCACGCCCGGGCGCTCGTCGCTTCGCGCCGGGCTTCCTCGGCACGCTGTTCGGTGATTCCGCGGCCCTTCTTGATCAGTTCGCGGCTCTTCTCGCTGTAGAGTTCTCCGTACTCGGCGTACCACTGCTCGTGCAGCTGGGCGAACTCCCTCGCGATCAAGTCGTGATGCAACGCGTTGGTCCGCTCGATGTCCGGAAACAGCGCGACCCGTTTGAACTCGTACCCCGCCTCGGCGAGTCGCTGTGCCGCGGCAAGCACAGCTTCTCGCGCGCCGTCCTCGGCTTGCGCCACGTAGGCGTCCTCGATCAACCCGAGCACCGGCCGCCGCTTACCGCGCGACTTGCGCGGGATCCAGTTGTCGCACAGCACCGCCGCGGCGGCCGAGGCCGAGGCTACGTCGGCGGCGAACACACCGACATGATCCACCGAACGCGAAAACGGCACCGCGCCGGCCGTCGAGATCCGGTCGAAGCTCGGTTTGAATCCAACGACACCACAGAACGACGCGGGGCGCGTGATCGAGCCGATCGTCTGCGTCCCGATCGCCAGCGGCGCCAAGCCCGCCGCCACGGCCGCAGCTGAGCCGCTGCTCGAGCCGCCGGGGGTGTGGCGCGGGTTCCAGGGGTTACGGGTTGGGCCGGGGCTGAAGTACGCAAACTCGGTGGTAACGGTCTTGCCGAGCACAAGCGCTCCGGCGTTGCGCAGCCTGCGCACGCACTCGGCTTCGGGCCCTGCGAACACTTCCGGCGGCAACCCGGACCCCGCGCGTGTGGGCAGCCCGTCGACGCGAAAGAGATCCTTCACGCCGACGAGCGCGCCGTAGAGCGGCAACGCGCGGATCCCGCCGGCTCCGGAAGCACCGCCTGTGTCCTTCGCGCGTTGCTCGAGCGCGCCATACTCGGCCTCTATCCGCGCTCGCCGCGCGGCGGCCGGTTCGGGCAGAAGCGTCCGGAGTCGCGGCTCGCAGTCCTCCACGCGCTCGAGCACCCGCTCGAGATACTGCTCGAACGTGGCCCGGCCCGATCGAGTCTGCTCCAATACCTCGCCCAACGACTGCGGTGCTACGTGTTCGCTCATAACGGCATTACGCTCAATCCTGTGCCGCGCTCATATCACGGCCTCGTCGCGGAGCGCCTTGATTTCGGCGTCGCCGTAGCCGAGCGTGCGAAGCACATCCTCGGTGTGCTCACCAAGCTCCGGAACCGGCGCCCGTGAGGTCTCGTCCTCGAGCGCGCTCATTTTTATGGGGTTGCCGGCGATCTGCACCACACCGGCGCGCGCATCCTCAACGTCCACCACCATGTTCCGCGCACGAACCTGCGGGTCCTGCAGAACGTTCTCGATGTCGTTGATGCGGCTGCACGGTAACCCCGCGCCCTCGAGCAGCTCGAGCCATTCGTCGGCCGGGCGGCGGGTGAAGACTCCCTCGAGCAGCGCGTTGAGCAGCTCGAGATTCTCGGTTCGAAGACGGTTCGTACTAAAGCGTTGGTCCTCGGCAAGCGCATCCTCGCCGATCGTGGCACAGAATCGCTTCCAGAGTTGATCGTTTCCGATCGCGATCACGATATATTCATCGGCGCAGCGGTAGGCCTGAAACGGCGAGATCGTGGGGTGACGATTGCCGAGCGGCTCCGGACTCTTCCCCTCTACCTGAAAGCGCGCGAGCGCGTTCTCAAGAATCGCGACCTGGCAGTCGAGCATCGCGACATCGATCTTCTGCCCGCGGCCGGTTCGGGTGCGCTGATAGAGCGCCGAGGAGATACCGATCGCGGTGAACAGCGACGCGGTGATATCGCCGAT
>PUOW01000034.1 GCA_003552185.1 Spirochaetaceae bacterium | reverse complement strand
CACTCGATCAAGTACCACCATGCGCCGTCCGACGCGCCGCCCGACAATATCGATGTAGTGCTCACGGTCTATATGGCGAACCTGCTGTGTCACTTCCGCGAAGCCGGCATGCGGCTCGAGCAGGTTGACCCGCTCGCGCTCGAGGAGTTTCGCATCGAGTCTGAGGAGCATCTGCTGAAGATCGAGAGCCACCTCTCGAAAGCCTTCAAGCGCGAGGCGCGGTCGCTCACCCCTCAGGTGTAGCGCGCCGCACCGCGTACTGCCACCACGACAACAAAATCCCGACCGCAACCGCTACGTTGAGCGAGCCCTTCGGGCCCGGTGCCGGGATCGAAACCCGTCCGGCCGAGCGGTCGGCGCGCTCGAGCGCGTCCGGAGAAAGGCCGAGCTCCTCGCTTCCCACAAGCGCGACGCCGTCGGCTGGAAACCGGAACCGCTCGATCGGTGTACCACCGGTCTCGAGTGCAAATATCGGGCGCGCGTCGCCGACCGCATGGAGCTCCGCCACTCGAAGCGAGAGCGCCTCGAGCGTCCCCATCGCGGCGCGCCGGGCGCGCCGGTGGTCGGCGGCGGCGGTCTGAGGCGACAGTATGAGCTCGGTCACCCCGAAGCTCACCGCGCTGCGCGCGATCGCGCCGAGATTGAACGGCGAACGAATGCGTTCGAGGAATAATGCGGCTCCGGCCAACGCGTTCTCGCCCCGCGACGGCGGCGACGAGGGTTCAGTGCGCACCCCGGCCGGACCCAGCAGATCCCAATCGGCGGCCTCGCCCCCGGTGACGGCCTGAAGCTCGTGCCGCAGGTCGTTTACCGCACGAGCGGCCGCGTCGCGAGCAGCCGCGTCGCGAGCAGGCGCGGCGGGCGCCGGAGCGTCGCGCGGCCCAGCGTCGTACACCGCGAGCAGCCCCGCGCTGCGCTCCGCAACCCCACGCAGCGCCGTTGAAAGCCCCCCATCCTCGGCAACGAGCCGAAGCAGATCCTGCCAGTACCGGGCGTTTGGCGCCGGGGGCCGTTCCGCGGCGAGTTCGGGCGGAGGCGGAGGCGGCTCGAGCACCCGCTCGAGGGTCATGAGCAGACGCACAATTTTGCGCCTTCGCGTGTCGTCGGGGAGCCGGGCGAGCTTTCGCACCGTGATCATCAGCAGTTCTAGAACGCGAGCTTCACGAGGTCGTACAAGTCTTGGGCCGAGAGCGGAACCGGGCTGTAGCGTACCATCTCGAACTCCGCGGCCGTTTCGGTCACCTCAACCATGTCGTCGAGCTTGAGATCGAAGTCGCGCAGGCGCGAAGAGAGCTTCAGCAGGCCCATCATCCGGCGTACCGCACGGGGCGCCTTCGCGGCGTCGTCGGCCGCGCTGATGCCGTCGACATCCTCACCGAGCGCGATCGCGAGCTTGCCGATGCGCTCGGCGCGCGCCCCGATATGGAACTCGAGGATGTGCGGCAGCAATACCGCCGCCACCCAGGCCTTCGGAATGCCGTGTTGCGCGTTGACCGCGTAGGTCACCGCGGCGGCCGGGCCTTGCGCGGAGGTGGAAAGGCCGAGCGCACAGAGAAGCGCCGCCTGATACGCACGGGTACGGGCGCGAACGTCGGACGCATCCTTCACCGCAGCCCGAACCGCCTCGGTCATGATGCGGACCGACTCGAGCAAGAAGGTGTCGGAGAGGAAATTGGCCTTCGTAGAGAGGTACCCCTCCACCGCGGCGAGCAAGACGTCGAGCAGCGCAGCGGCGGCGGATTTGTGCGAGAGCGTGAGACTGAGGCGCGGGTCAAGCAACGCGGCTTTGAACACCTCGGTGCCGGTGCGGGCGATGCGCGCGCAGTTGCGGCTGCTTTCGGTGAGGACACAGAAGTCGCGGAACATGAAATGATCGCGAATCGCGGTAGGTATCTCGATATAGGCCGCCGGGTGCGCTTTACCACGCCCGGTTGCGGGCCTCGCCCGATCGACCTCGTAGAGATCGGCGATCTCGATGCCCTCCGACAGCGCCGCCGCGGCGCAGCGCGCAACCGTGAGTACGTTCATACCACCCATGCCGATGACTGCCTGCGCTTGGGAGGCCCGCGCCAGCGATAGAATTTCGGCGGCAACGCGATCCTCGGCACCGGTGAGCAGCTCGTCGAAGGTGATGCAGTCGATACCCTTCTTAGCGAGCAAATCCTGAACGCGCTGTATCGCCTTTCCTTCGTTCAAGACGGTCTCGGAGACCAGCACCGCCCGTTCGGCATACTGCGAGGTGATCATTCCGACACGGTTTACCGCGTCGAGCCCGAAAGTGGTTTTCGCCGGTATCTGGAATACGAGATCGGCCATGATCGCTCCTCAGTTGCACAAAAAAGCAGAGCGCCCGACCGCCCTGCACGATTTCGCGGCACGATCGGGCCGGATCACTCCGTATCGAAGAGATCGATGATGCGCTCCGCCACGGCGTTAAGAACGACATCGTCGATGTAGTTGGGGTTTTCGAGCTTGCTTTTTACTTCCGCAACGCGGTCGGTGCGCACATCGGACGACGATCGTACCGTTTCGGTAGCGTTATAGAGCTCGCTCTTGAACCGCGCTTCCTCGGAGACCGAGATTGAGTCGTTCTGAGACTGGCGCTGATTGGGGCCTACCTGCCCGGTTTTGCCGTAGTTGTGAATCGGATCTATTGGCCCAAGTCTATCAATACTCATTCGTACGTCACTCCGTACACTCTTACTTGTACTATCGACACCGCTTGCCTTTTATTTTAGTGCTTTTTCGCGCCGGATACAAGCAAACTACACTCCCCTTTTACCGAGTTTCGGTCGCGCATACGCTCCAGCACTTCATCGGCACGCCCCTCGAGCAACTCTTCGTGCAGTTTCGTCATCTCACGCCCGAGCAGCACCTCCCGATCCGGCGCGATCTCGACGATCTGGGCCAGCACCGCCACGATGCGGTGCGGGGATTCGTAGAGCAACACCTGCGTCGACGGCTGCTCCAGCAACTCGCGCAGCCTCTTGGCGCGTTTCCCGGGCTTGCGCGGCAGAAATCCCTCGAACACCACCGTCTTGCCGGCAAAACTCGAGGCGCTCAGCAGCGCAGTCAAGGCCGAGGGGCCCGGTATCGGCACAACCCGATGGCCGGCGACCCGAGCCGCGCCGACGAGCGCCGAACCCGGGTCGCTCACCCCGGGGGTGCCTGCGTCGCTCAGGTAAGCGAGATCGTGCCCGTCCTCGAGCAGCCTGAGCGCGCGTTCGGCGGCGCGTTGCTGATTATGCGCGTGACAGCTCACCATCGGCTTCTTGATTCCGTGCGCGTGCAGCAGCTTGCCGGTCTGCCGCGTATCCTCGCAGAATACGGTCTCAACCTCTTGAAGCGTCTCAAGGGCACGCAGCGTGATATCCTTTAGGTTTCCAATCGGTCCGGCGACAATATAAAGGGTCGGCACAAACGGTATTCTATGTGAACCGATTGCGCTTGCCTACCGGAACACGCCTTGGATACTATGTGAAACGGAGGCCGATAATTCACACGGTTGTCTTGATTGCGGTCGCAACGGTCGTCGGGTTGTTGTTGTACAGCCTGATCCGGATGCGTCGAAACGACTACCAGTTCCTCTCGAATCGCATGGCCGACCGCAGCCGTAACTCGTTCGAGGTTTTGCGCCCCTGCCCGCTTTGCAAAAGCATGCTGAAGCGCGGCGAGACGGTGCACTCGGTTGTGTACTCCGGCGACGGGTCTCAAGCTCGAGGGGCCGCCCCCGCGGACGCCCGCCGAGCCCAGGCCGCACCCGCAGACACCCGCGAGGCCCACGCCCGCGCCGACGCGCGTGCCCACGCGCACGGCGACGCGACTGCCGACGAAACCTCCCAGGCGGCGGAGCCGTCGCGCTCGGCGAGGCGCTCGCGCTCGGCTCCGGACGCGATGGCGCATCTGTTCGGCTGCCGCTACTGTTACCCGGCAAACGCCGAGCACCCGAGAATCTGCCCGGTCTGCGGGCGCGAGGTAAGCGCCGACGGATACGTGGTCGCGCGCATGTTCGAGCGCCGCGATCGCAAGCATATTCACGTGCTCGGCTGCACCGAGTGCCGCGGCGCGGCCTTTAGGCGTGCCGCCTCAGGACGAGCTCATGAGTAGCGTGTACGGCAGCGACCGGTCTGTCCCGCTCAAGGTTAAACTCGGGTTCGGCGTGGGAGATCTCGGCGGTAACCTGTTTTTCACGATGATGGGGTTTTACCTGTTGTTCTACCTCACCGACGCAGTGGGGATGCGGGCCGGGCTCGCCGGAACCGCGCTCATGATCGGCAAAGCCTGGGATGCGGTTACCGATCCGGCGGTGGGGTATCTGTCGGATCGCACCAAAACCCGCTGGGGCCGCCGGCGACCCTACATGGCGCTCGGCGCGCTCACCACCGCGGTGATGATGGTCGCGATGTTCACCATCCCCGATCTTCCGACGCAAGGGGCGTTGTTCGTCTATGTCGCTTTGACATACTGCCTCTTGAACACCGCCTACACGCTGTTCTTGATCCCCTACGGAGCGCTCACCCCCGAGATCACCGAGGACTTTCACGAGCGGACGGTGCTCAACGGGTACCGCATGTCGTTCGCGGTGGTCGGCACGTTCTGCGGCGCGATACTGGTGCTTCCGATCGTCGGGCTGTTCGGCGGCGGCGAGCGCGGTTGGACCGCCGCGGGCTTGATCATGGGGCTGATCATGGCCGCGAGCTTCCTGGTCACCTTCGCGAGCGTCCGCGAGGCCGCAGGACGGCGCGTATCGGCGGCAGGCGCTGCGCTACGCGCGTACCTCGACGCGCTGCGCATGAAACCGTTTCTCACGATCCTGATTCCGTGGACCTGCCATGTCACCGGGGTCAATATCCTACAGGCGAGCATGCTATACTACTTCGGGACGATCTTCGGCGACGCCGGCGGCTTTCAGATCGCACTGCCGGTGCTGTTGGCGGCGAGCATGGCGTTCATCCCGGTCTGGGTTGTAGTCTCGAAGCGAATCGGCAAGAAACTCAGTTACAACATCGGGATGGGGATCTTCACGGTCGCGGTGTTGTTGTTCTTTGCGCTCGGGCACGTGTTCGGGATGCCGTTCGCGATACTGCTGATGGCGATTGCCGGGGTCGGGTTCGCAACCCAGTACGTGATGCCGTTCGCGATGATTCCCGACGTGGTTGAGTACGACTACGCCGAGAACGGGGTACGGCGCGAAGGCGTATTCTACGGGCTCTGGACCTTCGTCAGTAAGATCGGCCAAGCGCTCGGGATCGCGTTGAGCGGGTGGGTGCTGGCCTGGTTCGGATACCGAGAGGCGGTTCCGGGCATGCCGGCACCCGCGCAAACCGAGCTCGCCGAGTTCGGGATCCGCCTCCTGATCGGTCCGGTACCGGCGGTGTTTTTTCTCCTTGGGATCGTGGTTCTCAGCTATTACCCGATAAACGCGGCGCGCTATGCGGAAATACTTCGACAGATCAAGACTCGCAACGCTGAGTGATCGCGTCCCGTACCGCGTCCACCGTGGCGCGCGCTTCGTGCGCGGAGTGTGGCGCAAATACCGCCGCAATAACGGCCCGCTGCTCGCGAAAGGGCTGGCGTTCAGCTTCGTATGGGGCACGGTGCCGTTGTTGTTCGTGGTGTTCATGCTGCGTTTCGTATTGGTGACCCCGGCGGTGCTCGACGTCGTCTCGGATCAGCTGCTGGCCTTTATGCCGGAAGAGATGCGCTCAGACCTGGTCCGTCAGCTACTGGGGCTCACGATCGGACGAACCGGAGCCGGGATCGTGACCGTGGTCGCGTTCATCGTTGCCGCGATCGCGTTGTTCGACTCGCTCGAGCAAGCGATCTCCACGATGCTCGGCAGCAGCCGCAGGCGGCTCCATTTCAGAAAGGCGCTCTCGATCGTCCTCACAACCGGCGTGATATTCCTGTTCTACCTCATCGCGCTGGCCGCTCCTGCCGGGCGCTTCTTCGCGCGCTTCTTCCAACTCCCGGAGCTGCTGTTTTACTGGATCACGCGTCTTACAACCGGCTCGGTGTTCGCGCTGATCTTGTTCGGGCTTCAGCGCCTCTTCGCCCGCCGTCGGCTGAAGTTTCGGCCGAGCATCGTGATCGCTCTGCTCACCTCGGTCTTGTGGCAGCTCGTGAGTTATGCCGGCGGCGCGGTGTTTCAGGCGGCCGGGGCGCGCTACCTCGTGTACGGTGCCATCGCATGGGCGATCATCTTTTTGCTGTTCATGAGAATCCTTGCCGAGCTCATCGTGTTCTCAAGCATCCTGGTGGCGGAGTTTTCGCCCTCGGAAGAGGAACAGGTCTTGCGGCTTCTGCAGCACGACGGCGGGGAAGACCGGCGGGCCGAGAGCCACAAAACCGCGGTCTGGTACACCGAGCGCGAGTGATGCATGAACGCACCCCACACTCGGCGCGTCGTTGCGCGAGGCGGCCCATCGTTGCGGGGGCAGCGCGTCGTCGCGGGAGCGGCACGTCGTCGCGGGGGCAGCGCGTCGTCGCGGGAGTGGCGAGTCGTTGTGGGACGCGGCGCGTGACCCAGCGCGCGGTTCGCGTTACACTGAACGCAAACACCAGGAGGTTGTAGATGGCTGAAGACACCCTATTCGACAAAATCTTGCGCAAAGAGATCCCGGCCGATGTCGTGCACGAAGACGACGAGGTGTTTGCGTTCCGTGACATCAACCCCCAAGCGCCGACTCACGTACTCGTTATCCCGAAGGCCAAATACGAAAGCTTCGCCGATCTCGCCGAACAAGACCCCGACGCGGTCGGTCGCTACATGCGCGGTATCGCGCAGGTGGCGCGCAATCTTGGACTCGAGCAGAATGGGTACCGAGTGGTGTTCAACACCGGCCCCGATGCACAGCAAACCGTGCAGTACATTCACGCCCACATCATAGCCGGCCGCCAGCTCGGCTGGCCCCCGGGCTGAGCCGCGGCGCACCGTTGACGAAAGACGCCGAAGCGGCAGTTGCGCTTCCGGCCCTAATCCGATAGTTTTTGTCTCAATGGAACACTTAAAGCGAACCGTTACCTGTGGAGAGCTATCGTCTGAGCACCT
>PUOW01000352.1 GCA_003552185.1 Spirochaetaceae bacterium | reverse complement strand
GCGGTGCTGGTTGAGATCAACCCGGAGCCCACCCCGCTGAGCAATCGAGCCGACGTGGTGATCCGTAGCGGAAGCGGGCCGGCGCTCTCGGCGGTTGCGCAGCGCCTCGGCGTTGATGCGTAGGCCCGCGCGCCGCCATAGGGCGGAGGTGTTACTTGCGCTATCGGCCGGCGCTCGTGATGCCGTACTTGCGCAGTTTGCGGTAGAGCGTGTTCCGCCCGATGCGTAGCTGCCGAGCCGCGCGAGTGACGTTTCCGTCGTTGTCGTCCAGCGCGTGCTCGATCGCGGAACGCTCGGCGTCTCGAATTGAGTTGGGCCTGTCGAGGCACCCACCGTCGCTCTCGGCGGCGTGAAGATAATCCGGTAGATCGGATAGCTCAACTGCAGAACCGCGCGCGGTCATGATCGCGCGCTCGACGACGTTCTGAAGCTCGCGCACGTTCCCGGGCCAGCGGTGCGCCAGCATGTGCTCCATCGCATCCTCGGTGAACCCGCTCACGGGACGCGCGTGCTGCTCCGAGAACTGAGTGAGGAAGTGCTTGGCGAGGAGCCGAATGTCCTCGCGGCGTTCGCGGAGCGCAGGAAGCGCGATGTTGAACACGTTGAGCCGGTAGTACAGGTCTTCCCGAAACGAACCCTCGCCGACGCATTTTGCGAGGTTCTTATTCGAGGCCGCGATGATCCGGACGTCAACCGGGATGGCCTGCTTGCCGCCGACGCGGTATAACACCTTCTCCTGAAGTACCCGCAGGAGCTTAACCTGCAGATCCATCGCCATCTCGGCGAGTTCATCGAGAAACAGCGTTCCACCGTCGGCGAGCTCGAACTTCCCGATACTGCCGTTTTTGTTCGCGCCGGAGAACGCGCCTGCCTCGTAGCCGAACAGTTCGCTCTCCATCAACTCGCGAGGAATGGCCGCGCAGTTGATCGCGACGAACGGCTCGGATCTACGGGGGCCCTCGTTATGTATGGCTTGTGCGAAGATCTCTTTGCCGGTGCCGCTTTCGCCCTGCAACACCACGCTCGAGTCGATATACGCTACGGTGCGGCCTAAGCTCACCGCTTCCTGAAGCCTGGGGTCGTGTGTGATCAGCCGGCTGAAGGTGTAGTGCGCCCGGTTACCCATCACTTGATGCACGAGGCGTCGGGTCTTCTTGGTGCCGTGAAACACCAAAATGAACTCTTGCTCGAGCTGCATCGGCTCGTGCACCGGTTCGGCGCTGATATAGAAGGTAGTGCTTCCTCGTGGTGTGGGGAGCTGCAGCTCGCGGTAGCGCAGACTGCAGCCTGTAGTTAGCTCGCGTAACACGGCCCGAGGGATGCCGAGCGAGGTGATGTCGGCGCCGTACATCTGTTCGGGCACCACACCCAACTGATGCGCAAGTCGCGAGTTAATGCGCGTAACACGGCCTTGGTTGTCGACGCATAGCAGGCCTTCCGAGACCGACTCAAGAATAGCCGAGAGTTTGTCGCGGCTGCGGGCAACCTGCTCGGACTGGTAGAGCAACTGTAGCTGCGCCTGAATAGAACTCGCCCCCGAGATGATCATGCCGAGTGTGTGCGGGTGGCGAAAGCGCGCCGGCGCCGACATGTTCAGTACGCCGATCAAGACCCCGTCGGGACCGCATATCGGTGCGGCGGAGCAGGTCCAGGTGTGGTGGCTGTAGCAGTAGTGCTCGGCACCCGCTACCTGAACCGGGCTGCAGTTGTCGAGTGCGAGCGATATCGCGTTTGTCCCGACCGCGAGCTCCGACCAGTTTGAGCCGACCTCGAAGTTCAACGCGCGCGCGTTGTATACGATCTCGGGATCGCCGACCATGTCGAGGATGTAGCCGTCGCGGTCTATAAGATTCACGACGAATCCCGAGCCGCGTACGGTACTATACATGGCGTGCATCTGAGACGACGCAACCTGCACCAAGCTGCGGTTGAACTCGCGCCGCCGGGCGATTTCGTCGTGCGGTAGAGGCGAACCGGTTCCGGCCTTGGGGTCTACCGCGCTGCCGCGACACCGGGCCCAGGAGTCTAACACAACCGGTTGAATCCTCCCCGTTTCGATCGGGAGGTAGTTCACATAAGAGTCGTGCTTTCGTTTGACGTCTTCGAGATAGTCGTCCATTCGGCCCACCTCAGGCCGGTCGGCTTTTAGAACTAAATCATAAACCCACCTATCATTGCGGTCAATTGCGCTTTTCATCCGCGGATCCTCCGGCGGCACCGCCTCACCACACGGCTAAGGCGGGGTTACAGATGAGGCGGTCGAGCTCCTGTAGAAAGCGCGCTCCCACCGCGCCGTCGATCACGCGGTGATCGAAAGACAGAGAGAACCAGCACATCGACCGTCGCTGAATCTGCTCGCCGAGGTACATCGGCTTATCTACGCTGCGGCCGATACCGAGGATCGCGCTCTCGGGCGGATTGATGATCGGAGTGAACGAATCTACACCGAACATCCCCAGATTGGTCACCGTGAAGGTGCCTCCGGTTAGGTCTTCGGCGCCGATACGCCCGGTCTTGGCCGCTTCGGCCTTTTCGGCGATCACGTTATGGAGTTCGCGAAACGATAGGCGTTCCGCACCGGCCAAAACCGGCACCAGTAGCCCGTCCTCAACCGCTACCGCAAGCCCAATCGAGACCGACCGATGCTGTGTGACGGTGTCGCCTTCGAGCGACACATTGATCTCCGGAACTTCGCGCACCGCCTTCACGATCAAGAAGACGAGAAAATCGGTCAGGCTGCAGCGCATCTCGTTGCGCTCGTTGTACTGCTTACGCAAGCGGATCAACTCGGTCATATCGATCTCGCGAGAGGTGGTTACATGTACCCGCTCGCTCCAGCTCTCGGAAAGCCGGCGCGCAATCGTCTTACGCATCGAGGAGAGCTTCCGTGTGGTGCCCTCGGCGGGCGCGGCCGATCGTACTTGCCCGGCCGCACGGGCCGCAATGAACTGTTCTACGTCGCTCTTCTGGATACGTCCGCGGGGACCGGAGCCGCTCACGAGCCCAAGATCGATGCCGTGTTCCTCGGCGAGGCGCTTTGCGACCGGGGACACCGGCGGGCGTTTCCCCGAGGCATCGCCGGCGGCCCCGGCCTGTGCCCCTGCGGCGTGTGCCCCTGCGGTCTGTGCCGTAGCAGCGTGTGCCGCGGCAGGCGGTGCATCTGATTCCGCGCCGGCCGGCTCGGTCGCCGTGTCTGACTGGAGATCGAGCTGTTCTCCCGCCTCGCCGATGTACGCCAGCGGGGTGAGAATCGGAACTGTTTCTCCTTCACCCACAACGATCTTGAGCAGAGTCCCGGTCTCGGGTGCCTCCACTTCGTTTGTGAGCTTGTCGGTCTCGACCTCAACGAGCACCTCGCCTTTGGTCACCTCGTCGCCTTCCTGTTTCTTCCAGTCCATGACCGTGCCTTCGGTGATGGTGAGGCCCAACTTAGGCATAACTACTGATGTCGCCATTCGATTCTCTCCTTATTCGATACAAACAGGCCCAGTTCAGTGGCCCGGCGCATTGCGCGTTGCGGGTTTACGACGCGGGGGCCATACAGGTTGAGCGCGACCTCGCCGCGTTGTCGGCGTGTGAAGGTAATCTCGCGCTCTCCGTCGAGCGCGAGTACGCACGGGTAGGTTTCGATCGGGAAGCGCTCGTTGGAATGCATCTCGGCCACATGCGAGATCATGACGGTTCTGACCAGCCCGGGTGCGATAGGTGCGGTTGCTTCCACACCCGGCCCCGGTTCCATATACAGGCCGCGCGGTTCGTGCTCGTCCACCGGCGTCATACAGCCTCCAAGTGCCGAGAGCCCGATATCGGTGGGGCGTGCTTGGGTGAGAAACACCTGGGTGACGTCGTGCATGTTCCAGACCGCCCGGCTCCCGACAAACAGATTGTCGGTAACCACCGCGTCGATCAAGGCGCGGTCCACGAGTTCTCCGTCGCGGTACACGTCCATCTTCTTGCGGCGATCGAGAACCGCGTTTCCGAGTCGTCCTTTCGCATAGGCTGCGGCAAGAATGCCGGCAACCGTGCCCTCAAGAAACACCGGGAACACGTTGTTGGTTCCGGTTGAAAGCGGTATGAGCGGCACCTCGAGCGTTCCCTTAGAAACCGCTCGATTAGTTCCGTCTCCTCCGAGTGTTACGATTACATCGACGCCGTGTTCCTCGAGATAGCGAGCCGCCCGAGTGCTGTCGTTCTGGCTTCCCTCGATCACCATTGGGATGATCGAGATCCGTTCCTTTACCCCATGGGTGTGCCGCAGTTTTCGAAGCGCCTCCTCTCCCAGGCCGAAGGAGTCGGGCATGATGTGGATGATCTCAACACCGGTCGCGACCGCCCCCAGTATCACTCGGGTGACGATGTTGACCTTCTCGACGTTGTCGACCACCAATCCTTGAGCTACCAGGCGACGGATGTCGCGCCCGGATGCCGGATTCGCAATGATGCCGATTTGTTTCACAGTCTAATCCTTCCGGCGTGTACTATTGGCAGCTTGAGAGCCGGCCGGGTGCCGGTGACGTGCTCGGCCCCGGAGCTCGGCTCTCGTGCGGTACCGGAGCTACTGCATGAGCTCTCGTGCGGCCGCTATGATGCGTTCTTCATTAGGTACCACATACTGCTCGAGCGGCGGGCTGAACGGTACCGGGGTGTTGAGCATTCCCAGCCGCTTCACCGGCTGATCGAGCGAATCGAAGCAGTCCTCGGCGATGAACGCCGCGATCTCGGCGCCGAACCCGCTGCGTTTCACCGCTTCGTGCACCACGATCACGCGATTGGTCTTCGCAACCGATTTCGCGATCGCTTCGGTGTCGAGCGGAACAAGCGTCCTCGGATCGAGCACCTCTACCGATACTCCGTCCTTTGCGAGTTGCTCGGCGGCCGCGAGGCTCTTGTGCACCATCATTGCGGTTGCGATGATCGTGATGTCGGAGCCCTCTCGATGGATGCGCGCCTTGCCGAGCGGAATCGGTTCAATCGTGTCGGGTACTTCGCCGCTGATGCCGTACATCGCTTTATGCTCGAAGAACATCACCGGGTTATCATCGCGAATTGATGCCACCAGCAACCCGGCGTAATCGTCGGGCATAGACGGCATAACCACCTTGAGTCCCGGCACGTGCGTAAACCAGGCTTCGAGAGACTGCGAGTGTTGCGCCGCCGCCGCGATTCCGGAACCAACCGGTGCGCGAACCACCATCGGAACTTTCGCTTTGCCGCCGAACATGTAATGCATCTTAGCGGCCTGGTTTACGAGCTGATCCATCGGTACGGTCAGAAAGTCTGCAAACATGATCTCCGGCACCGGCCTCATGCCTACCGCCGCAGCGCCGACCGCCGCGCCGATGATCGCGGTCTCGGAGATCGGCGTATCGCGGACGCGATCGTCTCCGAAGACCTCAACGAGGTTTCCGGTTACCCCGAAGCAGCCGCCGAAACGCCCGACATCTTCACCGAGGATGAACACCTTCTCGTCGCGCTTCATCTCCTGATGGAGTGCGCTGCGTATCGCCTCAGCAATCGTCTTTTTTGCCATTATGACCATACCTCCTCTTCCATATCGGTGTAGACATTGACAACGGCGTCTTCGGGTTTCGGGAACGCTCCGCTTTGGGCGAACGCCACCGCCTCTTCTACCGCCTGAGCGACCTCCTGATCGAGTTTGTCGAGCTCGGTTTCGGAAACCGCGTCGATCTCGAGCAGTTTCTTACGGAACCTCTCGATCGGGTCCTTGTCTTTCCAGATCTTCACCTCGCTGTCGCTGCGGTACACGGTGGGATCACCCTCGAAGTGTCCGCGGTGACGGTAGGTCTTGCACTCAACCAGGCTCGGTCCGTCGCCGTTGCGCGCGCGTTTGACCGCTTCTCCTACCGCTTCGTGCACCGCGAGCACGTCGTTTCCGTCGACCGAGACGCCGGGTATACCGTACGCAACCGCACGGTCGGAGACATCTTTGATACGCTGATGCCGTTCCTGGCTCATCGAGATGCCGTAGAGGTTGTTCTCACAGACGAACACCACCGGCAGATCCCAGATCGAGGCAATATTCAGCCCCTCGTGAAACGTCGTCTGGTTCGACGCTCCGTCTCCAAAGAAGCAAACCGTAACGTCGTCCTTCTTTTGCAACGAGGCCGCGAGGCCTGCTCCGGCCGCGATTGTGAAGCCTCCGCCTACGATGCCGTTGGCGCCGAGGATGCCGAGGTCCACATCGGCGATATGCATCGACCCGCCTTTGCCCTTACAGTAACCGGTCGCTTTTCCGTATAGCTCGGCCATCATTTCGTTGAGCCGGCCGCCTTTTGCGATGAGGTGCCCGTGTCCCCGATGCGTGCTGGTTATGTAATCTGTGTCTTTTAGATTCGCGGTAGTGCCTACCGCCACCGCCTCCTCTCCCAGATACGAGTGCACGAAGCCCGGGATGTTACCCCCGGCGAACAGCTCAACTACCCGGGTCTCGAACTGTCTGATCTCCTGCATCTTGCGGTACATCCACAAGAATCGCTCTTTCTCAATTGCCATGTGCTTGGTACCTCCGTGTGTTTCGGATACCAACTCTATTGCAACTACCATGCCGGCAACGAAACTGCGTTCCGCTGTGTCGTTCATACCGATTTTCGGCCGGTAATGGGCCAATACGGGGCCATTAAGCCGGCGAAGCGGTGTGCCGAAATGGAGCGTTCCAAGACGGAGCGTTCCGAAACGGAACGCCGTTGGTGCCTGCCCGCCGGGTCGGCCGGCCCGCCGGCCCTCAGTCCCGGGCGCGGTGACCACAGCCGCGGTGACGACTATGCTTGGAATCGGAGCTCGGTATTTGTATGCTTGAAAGAGATGCACATCGGCGGGTGCGTTGCGTGCTCCGGGACTCCGCATTTGGGGCCGCGCAGTCGACGCGCCTGCGCGAAGGGGGCGGCATGCCGATTACTACGCTACTGGCCGACGACCACATCGTTATGCGGCGTGGGTTGCGCCTGTTGCTTGAGAACGCGCCCGATTTCACGGTGGTGGCCGAAGCCTCCGACGGAACCGAGGCCATTCGACAGTGCCAAGAGAAGCGGCCCGAGG
>PUOW01000140.1 GCA_003552185.1 Spirochaetaceae bacterium | reverse complement strand
GTCTTGGGACTGGTGGGAGCGTTTCTCGGCGGTGTGATCGACTTTTACTTCGAAGACCTGATTCAGCGGTTGGCTAATCTCAACAACGTGAATATCTTTCCACCGTTGATCACGTCCTTCGTGCTGATGTGGGTGTTTTCAAGCGTGAGCAGCGGCTCGGAACGCCGATGAGCCGATAACACGCGAAATCGGGAGCGACGTGAAATCAAGAGTGGGATTGCGTCACATGCACCACTTCCGATAATACATATTCGGTCTACTGATTGGTTCGGTCTGTATGGGAGGCCGAGTTCCTGGGGTGCTTCTGGGGAGAATATGAAGAAACCCGATAAACACGATAAGCACGATAAGCACAACGAGGCGGACGATCCGGGCGGCGACGACGCTCGAGGTCGAGAGAACGGAGCGACGCCGTATGAGCGACTGGTGGCGAGAACCGATGCCGCCTACGATGAAAGCTCCGCTGTGGATGCGTTCAAAAAACTATACCGTATCATAAGAATTCTCAGGGCGCCCGACGGATGCCCGTGGGATCGTGAGCAGACTCCCGAAAGTATGAAGGAGAGTCTGGTCGAGGAAGCGTACGAGGTGGTTGGGGCGTTTATGGAGCAAGACTACCGCGAAGTTCAAGAAGAGCTCGGGGACACGATCTTGGTTGCAACCATGATCGCGTACATGCTCGAACAGACCGGCGCCGGTTCGGTTTCGGGTGTGCTCGAGTCGGTGTCTGAGAAGCTGATACGCCGACATCCGCATGTGTTCGGGGAAAACGCGGGCACGATGGAGAGCGACGAGGTTCTGCGTCAGTGGGACGATATCAAGGCGTCGGAGGGGAAAAACCGTCGGTCGCGGCTCGAGCACGGGAAGACGCGTGGACTGCCGCCCCTGTCACGCGCGGTAAAGCTTCAGAAGAAGGCCGCGAAGCTCGGGTTCGACTGGGACACTAGCGAGCCGGTGTTCGAGAAGGTTTCGGAGGAGTTGAGCGAGCTGCGCAGTGCCTACGAGGCCGGTGACCACGAGCTCGCGGAGCGCGAGCTCGGTGATCTGCTCTTCAGCGTAGCAAATCTTGCTCGGGTGCTAAGCCATGATCCGTCGGTTGCGCTGCATGCCGGCAACGAGAAATTCGTGGAGCGTTTCGAGCATGTGGCGCGAGAGATGGAACGCCGCGGGCTTCCGATGAACCGAGAAAACCTGGCGGAGATGGAGCGCTTGTGGCAGGCGGCTAAAGAAGGGCGGTCGGCCGGGCGGTCGGCCGAGTGACGGCGGCAGCGGCATGCGGGGCGGCTCCCCTACTCGCCCCCGCCTGTTCGTGCGCGTGCGTGTCATCCCCGTGCGCGTCATCCCTCGATCTCGAATCCTTCCTGCTGTTGCTGGTATTCTTCCTCGGGTACATCGGGCTCGTCGTCTTGCTGTTCCGCTCTCAGCCACCAACTGAGGCCCAACGACTGCAGCGACTCCTCGTAGGTTTCGCCGGTGAAGATCCCGTGCATGATCACGTTCGTGGCTCGTGGTGCCCACCATTCCCACTCGTTGGCGCCGTCGACCATAACAACGAGCACCACCTTATCCTCGGGGTTCTCGGCGTTGTGCGGGCCGTAAGCAACGAACCACGAGTGTAGCTCGTCGGGGCGCCCGGTTTCACCGGTGCCGGTCTTGCCGGCGATATCAACCGCACGGGTGGTGATTACCGGCCGTGGTGTTCCGTGCACGACGGTGTCGCGCAGCGCGTCGCGCAGTGTGGCGAAGGTGTCGGAGCTGATATCGGCGGTGCGAAGCACCTCGGGCTGTACGTCATGGATGATCTGCCCGGTTTCCTGGTCACGGACTTGACTCAAGACATGCGGACGATAAATGACGCCGTCGTTGACGACCATCGCCATGGCGTTTGCGAGTTGTAGCGGTGTGACCTCGATGAATCCTTGCCCGATAGAGAGGTTGATTGTGTCTCCCCCAACCCACCGCGATCCGAAGCGGGCGTGTTTCCATTCGGGCGTCGGCACCAATCCGGGAACTTCGCCGGGAAGGTCTATGCCGGTACGTTCGCCGAATCCGAACTGCTTGGCGTAATCGGCGATAATCTCCTCTCCGAGATACTCATGCCCCATGGTGTAGAAAAAGACGTTGCAGGACTGTGCGAGTGCCTCAGGCAAGGTAAGCGCGCCGTGACCGTACTCTTGCCAACAGTTGAAGGTTCGGTTCCCGAAACGGCGTGAGCCGCGACAGGTAACGGTGCGGTCGGTGGGAAAGGCGTCTTCCTCGAGCACGGCGGCGGTCATGATCATCTTGAAGGTCGAAGCCGGTACCGCGGCCGACTGAATCGCCCGGTTCAAAAACGGCGCGCGTGCGTCGGCCGAGAGGCTTCGAAAACTCTCGGTTCGTCCGCGATCCAGAAACAGGTTCGGATCGTAGTAGGGATACGACGCCATCGCGAGGATTTCGCCGGTGTGCGGACGTAACGCAACGACCGAACCGGTTCTATCTCCGAGCGTTCGTTCCGCGAGCTGCTGAATGTCGCGGTCGATAGTAAGGACAAGGCTCTCGCCGAGCTCGGGTTCAATCGGGTCGAGCTCGGTCTCGCCTACTTCGCGCCCACGCGCGTCGACCTTCAAGAAACGTCTGCCGTCCTCACCCCGTAGCATCTCGTCGTATTGCTGCTCAATCCCGGCCTTGCCGAGTATAGAGTTCGCGGTGTAGCCGCGGTTGTACAACACCTGCAGTTCCTCGGTTGTGATCTGACCGACGTAACCAAGGGTATGCGCAAGGGAGTTCGCCTGGGTGTATTGCCGCACCGGGGTATTGCGCCAGCTGACCCCCGGATAACGTTCGTTGTTTTCAGCGAGGTAGCCGACGGTTTCGAACGGAACCGCGCTGTCGACCTCAACGACCTGATACGTGCCGTAGCGACGCGGTGGAATGCGCTGCTGAATGCGAGAAACCGGAATCTCGAGCGCCTCGGCGACGCGCTCGAATACCTCGTCGTGCATGCCGCGTGGGATGTTCGCCGGGTTGATCTCCACCACAAAGGAATCGACGTTGGTAACCAGTGGGGTGTCGTAGTTGCGGTCGAAGATCTGACCGCGCGGCGCCGGGATCAGAGAGCTGCGACGCGTTACCTGCTCGGCCCGCATTGCGTAGATGTAGCCGTCGATGATCTGCAGCGAGAACAAATAACCCAGATAGAGGACAACGAGTAATGCAATGACCCCACCGAGAACAACAATGCGTTCACGCGGAATACGGCGATTGTTCGGTGATTCGGTCATGGTTTACGCAAAACCTCCCCGTTCCGCCTCTATGAGCGGCGGCACGAAACGCAGCAGAGCGAAGACCGGCGGCGCAAGGAGCGAATTGTAGGCCAGCTCCACAGCGAAGCGGGCGCTCAGCACGCCCGAGAAAGCCGGCTCAATACGGAACACCGCCGCCGTTGCAGATGCCGCCACGCCCTGCATGAGCGTTGCGACGAATACCATCAGAATCGGCAAAAAGATTGGGTCTAGAAAGGTCTTGCCTTGTGTCTTGCCCACAAGGTAGCCGATCAGCGTCTTGCTGAAGGCATGAAACCCAATCGGAGCAAGGCTAAGCAGGTCCTGCGCGATCCCGGCACCGAACCCGCTGAGCTCACCGACAAGACTGCCCTTCTTGTTCGCGAGAAACACTACCACAATCAACGCAATATCCGGAACAACTCCGGTGATCGCAATTGGATTCAACACATTACTCTGCAGAACGGCAAACCCTATCGCTATAAGCGTACCATATATCACAGCAGCCGACATTTCAGCCTACCCTTGCTCCGACGCGAGTACGAAGACATACTCTAAGCGCGAAAAATCGATCAGCGGCGCGATCTCGATCTCGAGCGAGGTCTCGTACGGTCGTGACTGAACCGCTTCCACCGTTCCAACCTGAATCTCGGGAGGATACACCGAACTCATACCGGAGGTAACGATCATATTTCCGTAGCCGATCTCGTCGCGTGCCGAGTCGGGCACGTAGCGCATCACAATAGTGTTGTTGCCGATGCCCCCGCCTTGGATCAAACCGTCGAACCGCGATTCGCGCAGACGGGCGGCAACATACGACGAGCTGTCGAAGATCGGCTTTACCGTGGCGGTTCTACTCGTTACGTCCTTAACGCGCCCCACCAATCCCTGCCGGCCGTCCTGCACCGCAATCACCGGCATGCCGGAGCGAATGCCGTCTCGCGAGCCGCGGTTGAGCGTTATCGTCGAGAAGAAATTGCCCGGATCGCGGGCGATAACTCGTGCCGGGACGTTCTCGTAGGCCAACTCCTCGGAGAACCCCAGCGTTTCGCGTAGCGCTTGGATCTCGCGCTCGAGGTCTTGGATGTCTCGTTCGATGGCTTCATACTCGCGCAGGCGCTCGAGCAGGTCTTCGTGCTCTTCGCGGAGTTGTCCAAGCTCGCGCACCGAGTTCACGGTGCCTCCGACGAAGCTGCCGAGTCCCGACACACCCCGCTGTACCGAGCCGATTACCGACCCGAGAAGGCGAACCGGGCCCCCGACACTGCCGGGGCTGCTAAGGGCGACTCCGAACAACGATATGGTGAGCAGAACCGCGAGCGTGATCGCCGCTTTGTTCTTGGAAAACCGACTCGGATCGTTCAAAGCTTGTTATAGATATGGTGGTGATCGTTCATCCCTTTTTCGTACTCGAAAAACATCCCGGCACCGAGCACAACGCAGTTCAGCGGGTCTTCAGCACGGAAACAGGGAACACCGGTCTCGTTTGCGACGAGGTGATCGAGGCCCTTGAGCAGCGATCCGCCGCCGGTCATCACGATCCCACGCTCGACGATATCAGCCGCCAACTCCGGCGGAGTTTGCCCGAGAGTGCGTTTGATTTCCTCGACAATTGCCGTGATCGGCTCCTGCAGCGCCTCGCGAACCTCGACGCTGTCTATCTCTAAACGGCGTGGAAGCCCGGTGATCGCATCGGTTCCCTTGATCTCCATCGTCTCGATCTTTTTGTCGGGCGCCGCGTTGCCGATCTTGCGCTTGAGCTCTTCAGCGGTGCCTTCACCGATGATGAGATTATGCACGGTGCGAACATGCTTGATGATCGCGTCGTCGAACTCGTCGCCGCCGAGCCGGATTGCGTTGGTAACCACCATGCCGCCGAGCGAAATAACCGAGATCTCGCTCGTGCCGCCGCCGACGTCGCACACCATGTGGCCCGCAGGTTCGTAGATCGGGATGCTCGCTCCGATCGCGGCGGCGAGACTCTCTTCGATAACCTTCACCTCGCGTGCTCCGACCTTATAGGCGCTTTCCTCCACCGCACGCCGTTCAACCTCGGTAATGCACGACGGAACGCCGATGACCATCCGGGGTTTCACGAGCCAGCGCCGGCGCAGAACCTTCGCGATGAAGTACCGTACCATCTTCTCGGTGGTCTCGAGGTCCGCTATCACTCCGTCGCGCAACGGGCGAATCGCGATGATATCGCCCGGCGTCTTCCAAAGCATGCGTCTTGCATCCTCTCCAACCGCTACCACCTTTTTTGTTCCCCGCTCTACCGCAACGACCGAAGGCTCGTTGATTACGATTCCCTTCCCGCGGATGTAAACCAGCGTATTGCAGGTTCCCAAGTCGATGCCGATATCGGTGGAGAACGCATTAAACATGTTTCCAAACGCCATCGGGTAGCTCCCCTCCTAGTTGTTCTGCAAACTCCGCAGCGCCTCGGTGTGCTGTGGGTCAAGGCGTACCGCTTCACGCCACTGTGCCCGAGCGCGTTCGCGGTCGTTTTGAGCCAGGTGCAGCCTGCCGCGCAGGTAGTACGCGTGCGCCGAGTCCTCATTCGACGCCAGGACCTGTTCCACCTGCTCAAGAGCTTCGTCGTACCGACTCTCCTCTATCAACAGTTCCGCCAGACGAAGCTGGGCTTGTTGCAGCAGATACGGGTCGTCGCTGAGCTCCAGCACGCGCTCGAATGCCTGCTCGGCTTCGGCAGGCTGTTCGAGCTCGATCCGCGTCTCTGCAAGCGTAAAATACAGCAAATCGTTCGGGTTCTCGGCTACTGCGGCCTTCAGGCTCTCGGCGGCACGCTCGTGCCGGCCAAGGTCGGAATAGGCAACCGCGAGATACTCCTGTGCGTCGGGCGCTTCATAGCCGTGATCTAGAGCCCGCTGCATGTACTCCACCGAGAGATCGTAGTAAAACGGCCCGGTGTGAAAATAGGCCTTGCTTAGCACGTAGTACAATTCTCCCCGAAGCGCGTCTCGGTCGTGAAGTAGAGCCTTGCGCAGGTTGCGTATAGCGGCCTGCATGTACTCGAGGCGCTGTTCTTCGTCGACAAGCTCCTGACCGGCATAGAACCGAGCAAAGCCGGAATAAATCAAGGCGTTGCGGTCCATCGGGTTTTCGCTGAGGCGGGTCTCCGCTTCGGCGATAAGGTCCTGATAACGCTGCTCAGCCCATAACTCCGCCGGATCGCTCCGTCCGGCGGCGCGAACCAGCCCGAAAAAGAACCGGTGGCCGCCGAACAGCACAAACGCTAGTAGCGATAACAGTATCACAGAGCTTAAGATACTTCCGGCGATTACGCGCGCCGAAGGCTCCTGTTTTTCCTTCCCTTTCGATGCAAAGTTGAAGCGTGCTCTGGGGTATCTCATGCCGAGTCTGGCGCCATTAAAATATCTTTTGGGCAAAAAGTCAATCTGCGGGGTGAGCTCGAGTGTGAGCGCAAGGCAGGCCGGCACAGAAACCACGTCTCACATGGTCGCACATGGAAAAATAGCGAGCCGGAAAAGCGGGAAAGCGGAAGAGCGAAGGAACGACAGGTCTATAAGCCGGGTTCTGTGCGGTACGGGTACCGCCGCCGTCATCCATCTACGGCGCGCGTCGCCGCGCGCCTCGAGCGATCTACCCGCAGAGGTTTTGAGCGAGCCACTCCCTCCGCTGCTTGATCTTGCTCCCGGTAAGGTTTGCCATGCCGCCCGCGGTTACCCGCGGACCGGTGGGCTCTTACCCCACCGTTTCACCCTTGCTCCACCGAAGTGAAGCGGTCTGGTCTCTGTGGCACTTTCTGTCGCCCGCGAGGGCGCCCGGGTGTTACCCGGTACCGTGCTCTCCGGAGCCCGGACTTTCCTCCGAAGCGCCGAGGCGCTCCGGCGACGGCGCGACCTGTCGTTCCTTCGTAGCGGCGCAGTTTGAACCGCGATTACTCTACCTCGTCGAACGAGCCGCGCTCTTCCTCTTCTTCGTCTTCGTCTTCTTCATCGAGGTCGTCTTCATCGAGGTCGTCGTCTTCTTCGAGCTCGTTCTCCTCGTCGTCGTCGAGG
The DNA here is from genome assembly GCA_003552185.1 of Spirochaetaceae bacterium. Lineage (GTDB taxonomy): Bacteria > Spirochaetota > Spirochaetia > DSM-27196 > SLAA01 > B1Sed10-166. The sequence continues at coordinate 18,440 of PUOW01000140.1, read as the reverse complement.
TCGTCGTCGTCGGTTTCGTTGAGATCAAGCGGCTCTTCGTCGAGCACGCCTTTGTCGACATCGTCGAGCACTTCCTCGTCGTCGGCGATCTCGCCGGTCTCCTCATCGAGGTCGTCTTCATCGAAATCACTCAGGCCGCCCATGAGATCGACAAGACCTTCGCTGTCGTCCTCCGGCGCGGTAAGCTCTTCATCGCCGAGGTAGAACACGATCTTGCTGCAGTAGGGGCAGAACTTGATCTCGGAGCCGTCGCGCACGTCGTTGACGAACTGGTTGGGGAGTATCATCTGACAGCCGGTGCAGACGCCTTTGCGCAGCGACACGATACCTTCGCCTTCTTGGCTTCGAATAATACGTTCGAACTTAAACAGGAGCTCAGGATCAAGGTCGGGCACGAGCTCTTTCTCTTCCGACTCGAGTTGCTTGAGCTGCTCCTGCTTAGCCTCGGTTTCACCCTTGATTTTGTTCTGCTCCTCGTTGAGCTCGGCTTCCTGCTGTTGAATCATGGTTTCTTCGCGTTCGAGCGAATGAGACATTTCCTGGAGGTTCTTTTCCTCGCGCTGCAACTCTTTGCGCAGGTCTTGCTCGCGTTCGCCGGCCTCGCGGATCTCTTTGTCGAGCGCTTCGTACTCGCGCTGTGTCTTGATGAGATCCATTTGCTTCTCGTAGTTCTCGCGTTCGCGCTCGGCCTCTTCAAGACGCAAGCGTAGGTCGGTGATCTTCTTGCGAAGTGCTTCGTATTTCTCGTTGTCCTCGATATAGGTTCGCTTCAAGCGATTCAGTAGCTCGGTTTTGGTTGCGAGAGATTTCGGTAGATTGCGAATCTCGGCCTCGATCGCGAACTTCTGTGAGAGTACGTCCTGTAGCGCACGCAGCTTGTCTATAACGTCATGAATCATCGGCGGAGTCTCCTGTCTACTGGTCTAACCTGTCTACTGGTCCAAATAATCTTTGAGCTTTCGGCTGCGTTTAGGATGACGCAAGCGGCGCAGCGCCTTTGCTTCGATCTGACGAATGCGCTCTCGCGTGACGTTGAAGTACAGCCCCACCTCTTCAAGCGTGAGCGAGTATCCGTCCTCGAGGCCGAAGCGCATCTTGAGCACCTCTTGCTCGCGCTCAGGTAGCGATGATAGCACACCTCGCAACTGTTCTTGAAGCAGTGTGAACGCGGTTTGGTGCGCCGGATTCTCGACATCTTTGTCCTCGATGAAGTCACCGAGCAGCGAGTCTTCTTCCTCCCCGATCGGGGTTTCAAGCGAAATCGGCTCGCGCGCGACGTTCTTGACCGATTTGACGCGTGCGACCGACCAACCGAGGCGTTCGGAGATCTCCTCATCGCTCGGTTCGCGGCCGAGCATCTGCATCAGCTGGCGAGACTCGCGCACAACCTTGTTGATCTGCTCGATCATGTGCACCGGCACGCGGATAGTGCGGGCCTGATCCGAGATCGATCGCGTGATGGCTTGCCGAATCCACCAGGTGGCGTAGGTCGAGAACTTGTAGCCTTTGCGATACTCGAACTTCTCCACCGCCTTTATCAGTCCGATATTGCCTTCTTGTACGAGGTCAAAGAAATGCAGTCCGCGGTTGGTGTACTTCTTGGCGATGCTCACGACCAAGCGGAGGTTCGCCTGAATGAGGCGATCCTTGGCGTTCTGCATCATCGTCTTGCCGCGGATGATCTCCTCCGACTGTTCGAGGATCTCGTCGATCGTGTCCTCGAACTCCACCTCGAGGTTCCTCAGTTTCTTCTCGGTGGTTTGAATCTGACGGATCTTGTCCTTGATTTGGTCGGCCGAGAGCCCAAGGTCTTCCTCTATGCGCATGCGCTCCGCGGTCATCGCCAGCCCACGCCCTAAACTGCGTAACTCGCGCATATTCGAGACGCGCAGCCGTTTCTCGATACGCGCCTGTTCCTTCTGGTGTTTGCGTATCTCACGCGCGGCCGAGATGAACTTATCGGAGAACGACACGATCTCCTCGGGCTGAATCTCAACTTCCCGAAGCTTCGACTGCAGCTCCTTGCGCTTCTTGCGCAGGGTACTGTCCGCGATGATGTCGCCGCCCTTCGCGATCACTTTGTTCTTCTGCTCGAAGTAGCTCTTGAGCTCCGAGACCGAGTCGCGCAATGCGTCGCGGTAACACTGCGACAGTCGTCTACGCTCGGCGAGGAACTCCGAGATCTCCTTCTTCGAGAGATTCATCTCGCGTGGGTCTTTGCGCGAGAAGGCGCGCTGCGCGAGCTGATACATCTCGGGGATCAACATGCCGGAGTGCTTGATCACCTGCTTGATGATCGTCTCGCCCTCCTCCATCTTCTTGGAGAGCTCAACCTCTTGTTCGGCGGTCAGCAGATTCTCGCGCCCGATCTCGCGTAGATACAGGCGGATCGGGTCGTCGACAAGGTTGTCCTTGTCTCCCATCACGAGACGCTTCTTCTTGGCGGTTTTGCGTTCCGCCGGAAGCTCTTCGGGAGGCTCGGCGGCGCCGTCCTCTTCGAGAGACACGTCGTGCTTCGCGAGAATGCCGATCACTTCCTCGATCTTTTCGGTGTTAACGATTGAATCAGGCAAAAAATCACTCACCTCGTCATAGCTTATGCTATTCTTTTTATTCTTCGCATAATCAATGAGTTTCAGAATCGCGGGATCATTCTGTAAATCTGTCATCGATGAGCACCTTCAGCTTGTTTAGCTCCTTATCGAGGTACATCTTTTGCTCGAGTAGCTCGTCGATTTGCTGCTGTGTGTCATGCGTAGCCGACGGTTCTGAACCAAGCCTACGAAGCCGCAATTCAACTTCTTGTTGCCGCCTTCGGTAACTGCGCTCTTTGATACTGAGCACCGCATCGTAGATGGCGCGTTCCTTGTTGAGCGCGAACTCTTCCGATGCGAGTTTCTCCACTACTACCCTACGCAGATCGCGGTTCTCGATCCGCTCGATCAGCAGCTCAAGCGCCTGTTCTTCGCGCCTGAACGACTCCTCCAACGCCAGATACAGCGCAACGGCGTTGTCGTCGTGCAGATCTTCGACCTCCAGCATACGGCGAACCATAACGAATTGATCACGATTCGCAACGACTGCTAACATAAGGAACAAATCGGTTGTGATAACAAGTTCGGACGGTTCCTGCTGCCTCGACTCGGCTGCGGGCTGCGATGATCGCGATCCTCGGCGTCGAAAATCGTGTACGAGTGCAGCAGGGTTTACCCCCAATGTATCGGCAAACTGCCTTAGACAGGCGTCTCGTTTCACCTCGGACCTTACAGCCTCAATATACGGAAAAACCTCCGTCATGGCAAACTCCTTGCCGTCCGGAGTGCTGATATCCACGCGCTGGAGCGCCCGGGAAACGAGGAAAGCGAATACATCTTTGGTATATGATAACGTTTTTTTCAATTCATTGCTACCGCTTTGCTCGAAAATATCGGCCGGATCGCATTTTTCCGGCAACTCGCAGACAAGCGCCTTCAGCTCGGCGGCCTCGAGCAGCACCGCGGCGCGCCGGGCGGCCTCGAGTCCGGCTGAGTCGCTGTCGAACACCAGCGTTACGGTGCTGCTGTAGCGCCGTAACAGACGGGTATGGTGCTCGGTGAGCGCGGTACCGAGCGGGGCCACCACGTTTTCAACGCCGGCGGCCCGGCAGGCGAGCACATCGGTGTATCCCTCAACGATATAGATGGTACGCTCTCGCCGTGCGCGGTCTTTTGCCAGGTCGAGGCCGAACAGGAGTTCACGTTTCGAGAACAACGGCGAGTCGGGCGAGTTGAGGTATTTCGGCTCGCGGCCGTCGATCGAGCGCCCTCCGAACGCCACGACATCACCGCGCGGCGTGCGGATCGGGAACACCACCCGCCCCTGAAACAACGAGCGTTGCGTGTTTTTGCGCGTGAACAGCCCGGTCTCGGCGAGAAACTCGGGAGAGTAGCCCTTACCCCGCAAGAACTGAAACAGCCAGCTCGGCGAGTCGGGCGCATATCCGATGCCGTAGAGCTCGCGAAGATCCGGTGCAACGGCACGACGTTCGAGGTAATCGCGCGCATCGCAGGCCTTTGGTGAGTTCTCGAGAATGTGGTGAAAGCTTCCGGCAACGCGGCGGTAGAGTTCCTTTAGCGCGGCGGTTCGCTTAGCCGCCTCGTCGTGTTCATCGGCATCGCCCGTGCGCTGCGGAAGCACTACCCCCGCCTCCTCGGCGAGCTGCTCCACCGCTTCCGGAAAGCTCAGGCCGTCCACCTCCATGAGGAAGGTGAATACCGAGCCTCCCTTGCGGCAGCCGAAGCAATAGAACGCGTTCCGCTCGGGGCTCACCGAGAACGAGGGCGTTTTTTCGGAGTGAAACGGGCAGAGACCGAGGTAACGCTGTCCGCGTTGCTGCAACTGAACGTACCGAGAGACAACCTGAACGATATCGATCTTGCGTTCGATCTCTTCGATCGTGCTGTCCGGTATTCGCATGGGCTACGGTGAGCGAAGGTAGAGCACGGTGGCCTCGTTATGCTCCTGTAGGGTGCGCGAGAAATGGTGTTCGCGCGCGTCGGGGCCACGTAACACGAAAAACCAGTAATCGCTCTCGGCCGGATGAAACGCCGCATCGAGCGCAACCGCTCCCGGGGTCGCGATCGGCCCCGGCGGGAGTCCGGAATTGAGATAGGTGTTGTACTCCGATTGACGCTCGAGATCACGGTAGAACAGGCGATCGGGATGCGCAAGCCCTTCTTCCTCGGTCATGACGTACACCACGGTTGCGCACGACTCGAGGCGCATACCGGCTTCTAAGCGATTGTAAAATACCGAGGCGATGAGCGGCGCCTCCTCGTCGGTGATGTACTCGCGCTCCACGATCGAGGCGAGAATAACGCGCTCGTGCAACTCTTGATCGCTCAACTCGCGGTACTCAGGGTCGATTCGCCCGATCTCGCGAAAGAAGCCTTGCACCATGGCCTGCACCACGAGCTCGGCCGGATAGTCCTCCGGGAAGTGATACGTTTCCGGAAACAGGTAGCCGTCGGCGCTCTCGGCCGGTACGCCGAGCTCGGCGAGCAGATCGGGATCGGTGGCCGCCTTTCGGAATGATTCGGCGTCGGTTATCTCGGCGCGCTCCACGATGCGCGCAATCTGCGAGGTGGTGCGGCCTTCGGGAACGGTGACGCGCGTGAGCACCTGAGCGCCGGAGACGAGCTGTTGGTGGAGCTCCATCGCGCTCATGTCGCGCCCGAGCGCGTAGTGCCCGCGCTGAATGCGGTTCTCGGTGTTGCTGAACCGCGTGATCGCCCGGAACGGCAGCACCGAGCGGATAAGCCCGGCCTGCTCGAGGCGCGTCGCTACACTCGTTACCGACTCACCGCGTTCAATGCGAAACGAAACCGGCTCTTCGTTACCGCTGTCGACCGGTAGCGAGAGATAGTACAAATACCCGCCCGCGGCAGCGATAGCCGATGCCGCGAACAGGCCGAGATATATACCTGTCTTTACGATACGTTTCATCAGCGGTCCAGTATAAACTCCACGCGCCGGTTTTTCCAGCGCTCTTCGAGGTCGTCATGCGGAACCAACGGCACGGTGCCTCCACGCCCCACCGTGGTGAAGCGGTCGGCTCTCAGGCCGCGTTCCACCAGCGCGTCTTTGACCGCTTCGGCTCGCGCCAACGATAGAGGCTGCAACTCCTCCTCTTCTTCGCGCTCGGTGCCTGTGACGTTTACCGCGTGGCCTTCTATCTGCACCTCGTAGTCACGGTAGCGCTCAAAGATCTCGACCAGGCGCTCGAGAATCGCGAGATTGCGCACGCCTTGTTCGTCGGTGTCGTCGATCACGAGCTCGGGACTGTCGGGACCAAAGGTTATGTTCGAGATCGCGACGCGGTAGCGGTCTCCGTCACGGATCACGAGAATATCTATCGGAATAACGCCTTCAACCGTTGTTCGGTTTCCGAGCACATCCACGACCTCAAGCTCGTACGGATAGTCCTCGGCCGAGATCACCAGGTCGCCGTCGATCGCGCGTCCGTCCCAGATTAACTCATCCGGCGGCGTTCCGCGCCCCGAGAACTCGTTGAAGAAGTTGCGGTTGCGGTCGAGAATATCAAACTGCCAGTACGCGATATCGCTGAGGTTCTCGAGCTCGATCGAGATGAACAGCTCATCGTCCACGCCGTCTTCGTCGGGTGAGAACGGCACCGGCTCGAGGTCCACCGTGACGTCCGGCGGGCTGCGGTCGAGCAGGAACCGTGAGGTCTCGGCCGCGGGACGGTTGCCCTTATGGTACACCACGCGGTACTCGGCTTGATACCAGCCTTCGTAGATCTCGCCGTCCTCGGCAACACCGTCCCAGACAAATGCATCGCTGTCGGTGAGCTCGCCGCCTTCAAAGGTCTTGACCACGCCCTCGGTTTCGTGGCGAATCGTTAGACTCCAGTCTTTCACGCCCTCGGTGAGGTTGGTGAAGGTGTTGAGCTCTATTGTGTCGCGAAAACCGTCGTCGTTCGGCGCGAAACCCGAGTACTCGGCGGTCACGAAGATCGGAGTCGGGCGCGTGTCGATCTCGATGCCGTCCACCACTACCTCGGTACGGTTGCCCGCGCGGTCGGTGGTCTCCACAATGTAGCGATAGCGCCCGTCCGGGAGAAGATTCCCTTCGTCGTCGGTTCCGTCCCACGAGAACTCCTCGAGCCGCTCGTTCCAGTAATAGGTGCGCACGGTTTCGCCATCCTGGTTTTCTATGCGGCCTTCCCACACCTCCTCGGTGCCGGAGCTCTGCTCGATCACGATACTGTCGTTGTAGCCGTCGCCGTCGGGCGAGAACAGTTTGACCGGAATGGCAACCTCGGCCTCGGGGTAGATTGTGTCGAGCTCAAACGACTCGGTGAACGCTTCCTCGAGGTTGCCGTTGGTGTAGAGAATCTCGAGCCGCGCCTTATAGGTGCCGTCGGGGACGACCCGGCCGTCGCGGTCGCGCCCGTCCCAGCGGTAACGCTCCGCCATGCTCTCCTCGCCGCTGAAGCGGCGCAGCACGGTTTCGTCGTCGGCGTCTATGATCTCGAGATCGTAGCGTACCATATCGGCGTTGCGCTCGAGCTTTGGAAACAACCCGATGGTGTCACGCACGCCGTTGGCGTTCGGCGAGAACGCGCCGAACTCGGCGGTGAGCAACACCGGCGTCTCGGCGGTGTCGAGCTGTACCTCTACCCGGTTGGAAACACCGAGGTTTCCGGCGCGATCGATGGATTCCAGCTCGTAGTAGTACACGCCGTCGGGAGCGAGCTCGCCGGCATCGGTGCGTCCGTTCCACTCAAAGCGAATCGGCGCGGTTTCCCGCCAGGTCTGCGTCCGGACCGTTTCGCCGTCGGCGTCCATAATGCGCCCGGTCCAGAGTTCCTCGCGCGAAGTGTCCTGAAAGAACACCGCGGTATCGAGCACGCCGTCGCCGTCGGGCGAGAACACCGGGGTATCGGTTCTCACCGAGGCGTCCGGCGGAGTCAAATCTAACGTCATCTCGGGGGTGCGCGCGCTCGGCTTGTGGCCGTTGCGGTACTCGGCGGTGAGCGTTGCAACGTATCTGCCCTCCGGCAGCAGCTCCCCGCGATCGTTGCGCCCGTAGAACACGAGCTCGCTCGGCACCTCCTCGGTTCCTTCATAGCTCCGTACGGTGGTACCCTGCTCGTCTTTGATCTCGAGGTTCCAGCGCTCCAACGCGGTACGGACCGGGAGGTCGAGCCGTATCGTAACGGTGTCGCGGCGGCCGTTGTCGTTCGGCGAGAAATGAGCGTGATCGATCGTTAACGAGGCCGGGGTCGGAGTGGTGTTGAGAATGATCGAGTCTACGCCGCCTCGCGTGGTGTTTCCGGCGCGGTCGGTGCTTTCGATGCGGTACGAGTATACGCCGTCGGGTACCAGCTCACCCTCGTCGTCGCGGGCGTCCCAGACCACGGGCTCGGGCTCGTCGTCGGACCAACTGAAGGAACGCACCGTTTCGCCCGCCGCGTTCTCGAAGCGCGCCTCCCAGAGATCCTCGCTGCTTCCGCTCTGCTCGATCGTGAACTCGTAGTTCTCGCCGTCCTCCGAGAGCTGAAACACACGGCGGTCGCGCTCGGGTGCGTCGAGCGCGAGCTCAGGCGGCTCGGTGTCGACATGCACGACCTTGGGCTCGGAGGTGCTGCGGTTGTCGTGCTCGTCCCAGGCCTCGATCTGTAGGGTGTAGCGCCCGTCGGAGACGGTGCCGCCGGCGTCGCTGCTGCCGGCCCATCGCAGGGTGTCGGGGACCGTGATCCCGGTGCGCGGCGTTCGTAACCGTCGCCAGGCGTCTGAAAGGTCTACCCGCTCCGGCCGCGGCTCAATGTGCCCGAGCGTACGCACGAGATCGCCGGCCTCGTCACGAATCTCAACGCGATAACCGGCAACCGCGCTTTCGTCGGTGATGCTGAGTGCAAGCCGTAGATCGTCTTGAACCCCGCTGTTGTTCGGCGAGATATAAACCGGTTCGGTGTAGTCGGTCTCGATTATCGGGCCTTCGGTATCGAGGCCGCCGAGCGGAACAGTGACCCCGCTCGAGAAGCCCCAGACGTCCCCGTAGAGCGGCGCGGCGGCGGTTTGCAGGTCGATCTCGCCGGCGCGACGCGAACCGGGTGCCGGCGGATCGTCGCCGGGAACAAGCCGTATACCGAGTCCGAAGCTCGGCAGCGCGCTGCGGCGCTCCACGCGGTCGGAGTTCAGAAGCTGTTGAAGGTCTACCTGGTAGCCCATCGAGATGCCGACACGGTCGGAGATCTCGAGGCCGGTGCCTATGTTGAGTCGAAGGTTTTGAAAGCTGGGGGCCGAGATATCGAGATTGGCGTCCCAGTCGAGCGCATCGCTTTGATACAGCGAGAAGCCGAACCCGGTTGCGGGCGTAAACGGCGCAGGGAGCCCGTCGCGGCCGTCTACCGGCCGATAGAAGCTTCCGATGTTCTTGAGCGCGGTTCCCCAGCGCAGATCGCGGAACGGGCCACGATCGCCCATGAGGTACACCATCCCGAGGTCGGCCGCGACCGCCGCGGTTGCGTCGGCGCGATCGCCTCCGGCCGCAGCCCAGAGCCCGGCCCCGATGAGAAAGTCAGGATACAACTCGGTCGAAAAACTGCCGCGAAGCTTTCCGGTGTTGCCCCAGTTCATGTCCCTGAGCTGATTCGAGATGAAATGCCCCGAGCCGGTTACTACTCCGTAGGCGGTCGGGTGCGAGATCGCGAGATTGCCGACATGGCCCTGCAAGCCGGCGTCGTCGCTTCGGTCGCCGAACCCTGTGAGGCCGGTGTATGACGCGTCGAGCGTGGTGCGCTGAAGCAGGCCGGCGGCGGCAGGATTCATGCTGTGCGCGCTTGGTGCGGCGAGGCTGGTGACGCTGAAGCCTCGTGAGAGCCCGCGCGGCGCGAGCAGCTGGTACACGTCCTCGCCGCCGTCGGGGGGATTGTACTCGGCCTGAAGCGTATCGACCGCTCCCATAGTCATGATGAGCGCCGATAGCGCGATCACTACTCGCGAAAGCGCCGAGCGAAAGAGACCTCGTTGCATCCTAAACTCCTGTCCGTTAGTCGAGGCCGCCGAGACGCGTGCCGCGGCCGGCGCCGGCTGACTGCGAACCAAGTATTGGTTTTCCCTCGGCATACAGCCGATCGAGTTCCTCCATCTCCTCGATCGAGAGATGGCGGTAGAGTACGCGCTCGAGTTGATCCGCGAGAGCGTGCAGTTCGTATGGCAGGTCGTTATCTTGCTGCTTCAGATGGAGATACAAAGCAACGACCATCTCGTCTTGTATCCGGACCTCGGCGCGATTCGGTGATTCTGGTTCTTCGGTCATGAGTACATGTATTAGAGCGTGAACTCCGTGCCTTCCTCGGCGAGATGCACCTCAAGCGTATCGTTACTAATGGTTTCGGCATAGTAACGGGCTGCAGTTAGGTTCTGGTACAGCTGTTTGTCGCTGTACTGCGGCTCGTGGTGAAAGAGGTACAGCATGCCGATTTTCCAACTCAACGCGAAATCAACCCCCAAACTAAACGATGAGTGACCCCAGTCGTGTTTTTCTATCGCCTCGTTAAGGGTGTACTGGGCGTCGAGTATCAATATATCGGCGTCGGCGAAGAAATTCTCGTTTTCCGGACCTCGCTCAAAATCTTGCGGCGACAACTCGCAATCGGTCGCGTATACCAGACTTCGACCGTTTTCGGTGATCTTGTACGCGAAGGAATCACCCGGATGCTGCATCTTGCGCCAGGTAATCTCGGCGCTGCCGAGTTTCAGCGGCTGCGGTTTCAACCGATGGAAGCGCATCGAGGAGCCCATGTGTTGATCCATCGTGATCGGGAAGTACGGCGGCTGCATATGCTGCTTGACGTTGTCTTCGAGGTCTTCTTTCGGATGATAGAACTCGAGCCGAACGCGAGGGTCGTACGCCGGGGCGAAGAACGGCAGTCCTTGAATGTGATCGTAGTGAAAATGCGTGAAAAAGAGATGGAATCGACGGGTTCGCGCCGTCCGGCGTTTCAAATCGTTGGACAACTCAATGATTCCGCTCCCGGCGTCGAATACCAGCGCGGTGCCGTCGGCGAGCCGTACCTCTATGCAGGCGGTGTTACCGCCGAGCGGCCGGAATAACCAAGCGGGCAGCTCCGCCATAAAGCGTTCGCGCGACTCCGGAGACTCCAAGTCCGGCGGCCGCGCGCGCTGCAGCACGCTCGAGATTCTCCCGCGAAATTCGTCGGTGGTGAGCGGGCGAGGGTGCGACCCGCGACTTCCCCATAGCTTCACCCACATTCGTGTTACTCCTGCCTGCGGTTTGCGCGGTGACGAGCGAGCCACTGCTCGATTTCTGTTTCGGTATGCGTTTGCCCGATAGTAACCCCGGGACAGGACCGCGCGGCGTCTTTCCAGGCGCTGTGCATCTCCAGGAGCTGCGGCCAAAACGGGTAGCTGCGACACTGCATCGGACGGGCGTGGTAGATGCTGCACCCGCCGTCGCGCCACATAATGCAGTCTTTGTTACTGTGTTCGCCGAGACTGAGGCGCCGGCCGTTTGGGCCGTATACATTGATGCAGTAGCCTTCGATGAACTCGGTCTCGGTGATGTTTAGCGCTGCGGCAATCCGCGCTCGGTCCGAGGCCGAGAGATACACGTAGCCGCTGTCGAAGCGGCAGCAGGCGGAGCACTGAGTACAGGTGAAGCGCAGGCCGTGTTCGTAAAACCGTTTCGCCATTTTTTACCAATTGTGGAGTATATCACATGTCGCGAAGCAATTGACAGGGTGGAACAGCGCTTGCGGCGCAATCGGCGCACCGCAAGGCGTTTGTTTTGTATCGGGTTCTTTGTATCTGGGGAGTGTAGGATTCGAACCTACGAAGGCGAATGCCAACAGATTTACAGTCTGCCCCCTTTGGCCGCTCGGGAAACTCCCCAAAATCACGTTGTGCCCGTGACGGTGCCAAGATATCAAAGCTCGGCAGGACCGTCAAGCCGTCGCGAGTTACTTGCGTGTCACGTGTTACTTGTCCCAACCGCCGGATGCCATTTCCTTCGCAAGGCCGGCGAGTTTCTCGGCGATTCCGGCGCTGTTTTGGATGGTGCCGTCGAGGTTTGCGAGCGCGCGTTTGATCGACTCGGCACCGTTGCGTTGTTCGACACTTCCGTCGGCGATCTCGCTGACGAGCTCGGCGGTTTTCTCGATCTCGGCGACTATCTCCTCGATCGAGGCCCCGGCGCGTTCGGCGGTAGCGGTGCTGTTCTCGGCGAGTTCTACGATCTGTCCGGCCGCGTTGCGTGTGTGCTCGGCAAGCCGCGCAACCTCGGTCGCGACGACACCGAATCCCTTCCCGGCTTCGCCCGCGCGCGCCGCCTCGATCGCGGCGTTGAGTGCCAGCATGTTGGTGTTGCGTGCGATGCCCTCGATGGTGTCGATCTGCTCCGAGATGCGCCGCATCGCGTCTACAGTTTCGCGCACCGCCGAGAGTCCGGTGGAGGCGCGTTCGGAGTTCTCGCTTGCGATTTTCTGCGTTGTTTGGGCGTTTTCACTGTTCTTCCCGATTCGCCCGGCTATCTCCTCCATGTTGGCGCTCAGCTCCTGCACGTTGGCGGCCTGCCCCGAGGTATCGGTGCTCAGCTGCTCGCTTACCTCTACGATATTGTGCGCCATCTCAAGCGCCGATTCGTCCCGCAGACGCTGATACGCGGTGATCGCGAGGTCGATATCGAGGAACACCACCTTCTGAATAGCTCGGATTGTGTGGTGCATGCGCCGTGGGCGGAATCGATACCGCTTTCGACACAACTCCACGAGCAAATTGAGCACAAGGAGGTAGCCGCCGAGGTACCACTGTGGGGTCAACCCAATGCGGACATGCGCGGCGCCGATACGAACAACTCGCGCGGCATACTCCTGGTCGAGTCGCGCCTCAAACACAAACTCGAGCCAGTGCGCGCGTTGCGCGCTGCGGGCGTGCTGCATCACCGCCTCGTTCGGAAACATCCGCCGTGTCTTTTCAAACTCCATCACATGCGCATAGAAGCGATCGAGCATTCGATCGATGTTTCGCTCAACCGGGCGTTTCATGGCGCGGACGAGCGCGCGGTCGTACTCGGTGACGTCTAGGAACTGTAAGCGACTGCTTATCTCGGTTTCGGCGTGCTGATTCACGTGATACCCCTTTTGTGTTACGAGGGTACAGTTGTGACAACGACCGGATTTTTGGTCAAGCGGCTACCGAACCTGCCGAACCTCTGCCGAACCAGTGTTTTCGAAGCTTAAGCCTCACGCCGTGATCTCTCGGTTCACCGCCGCCATCTCGATCGCGGCGAGCGCCGCGTCCCAGCCCTTGTTTCCGGCCTTGGTTCCCGCGCGCTCGAGCGCTTGCTCGATATCGTTGGTAGTGATAATGCCGTTGATCACCGGCACGCCGCTTGTAAGCGATACCTGCGCCACTCCTTTGGCAGACTCAGCTGCGACATAGTCAAAATGCGGCGTTGAGCCACGGATAACCGCTCCAAGGCAGATTACCGCGTCGTAGCGTCCCGACTCCGCGAGCTTCTTCGCCGCAAACGGAATCTCGAACGCGCCGGGTACACGCACCGCGCTGAGTTCGCGCTCCGACGACCCGTGGCGGGTAAGACAATCTACCGCGCCGGCGAGTAATTGTTCCGCCACGAGCGAATTAAACCGCGATACAACCATCGCGACTCGCAGTCCGGTTGCGTCAAGCGTTCCGTTGATCTCCTGAATGTTCATGCAGTTACCTCCTTAGCTCGTTCACGATCTCTTCTACCGTTAGCTCGGCGATTCCGTGGCGGCGCGCGAGCTGCGATAGCCGCTCTCCTCGCGCCATGCTGCCGTCCTCGTCGAGAATTTCACAAAGCACCGCGGTGGGGGCTACGCCGCAGAGCTCGGCAAGTGCCACCGCCGCCTCGGTATGTCCACGTCGGGCGGCCAACCCGCCCGGGTCGGCAACCAGTGGAAAGATATGCCCCGGCCGAGCGAGATCGTCCGGCGAAGCCTGCGGATCGGCAAGGGTTCTAATCGTTATGGCGCGATCGAACGCCGAGATGCCGGTGGTGCACCCCGCTATCGCGTCGACACTGACCGTGAACGCGGTTTCGTGGAGCGAGGTGTTGCGAGATACCATCGGCTCGAGCTGCATCTCGTGTGCGCGTTCGGCGGTGATTGCCTGGCATAATAATCCGCGCCCCTCGGTGATAACGAAGTTAACCGTCTCGGCCGTGATGCGATCTGCAAGCGCGATAAAGTCGCCCTCGTTCTCGCGGTCGTGGTCGTCGGTAACCACGATAACGCGCCCGTCGAGCAACTGCTGCAGCGCATGCTCGAGGCGCGAGGTCTTCTGCGCTCGCTGCGTATAGCTTTCGGCGACCTTCATGCAACCCTCCTGATTTCGTGTGTGGCGCGAGTGTTCCTGCCCGACACAGTTCCGATGCGTACCCTGTTCATGCGTACCCCCAGGTTGCGAGCTGCTCGGGGCTTGGCCCGGCGCCAGAGCCCGGCCGGGAGCCCAAGCCGGAGCGGTGCGTCTCTCGTGCATCAAGGAAGCGCTCAACGTAGCGGGCGATGATATCGGTCTCGATATTGACGGAGTCGCCTACACCGCGATCGGCGAGCACGGTCTCGCTCCAGGTGTGCGGAATGATATTGATCGTGATTTCGCGTGCGCCGAGCCGCGCAATCGTAAGGCTCACTCCGTCTATCGCGACGGAGCCTTCGGCAACGCAGTACGGCAACAGGTCTTTGGGAAGCTCAACCGTGAGGTAGACGTTTTCTTGATCTTGGTCGAGCCGCGCGACGGTCCCGGTTCCGTTCACATGTCCCTGCACGAAATGACCGCCGAGAGGCGTGGCCGGGGTTACGGCGGGCTCGAGGTTCACCCGGTGCCCCGGGCGCAAGGCGCCTAAGGTGGTCTTTTGGAGCGTCTCGGCGAGTGCCTCGACCGTTACGTTCGAGGCGGTGACACGGACCACGGTTTGACACGCGCCGTTGACCGATACCGAGTCGCCGAGTTCGAGCTCGGGCGCTAAGCCCGGAGCGCGTATCTCGATCTCGGTTTTGCCCGACGCCGGGTGTAGCCGCTCGATCGTTCCTATCTCACGTACGAGTCCGGTGAACACAACACTCCCCCTTCTGCCGGTTTGGCTCGTTTCGCCGGTTCAGCCCGTTTAGGCCGTTCAGGCCGCTGAAGCCCTGACCCGGTGAGCTCTGCGCCGCGACACCGAACTCCCACCGAAGCGTTTCAAGACGCGCTGCGGCGGCGGAGTTCAAGCCGCTTATGCAGACGGTATTGCCCAACTCGGTTACGGTACGTTCGGTGATCGCCTCGGTGTCGGCGATATGCGCTCCGCAGGCCGGGCTCAAGACCTCGCCGTCGAGCAGGGCGGGGCCGATATAGACACTGAGCCTGTCCCACAGACCCGAGTCGAGAAAGCCTCGGTGCGTCTCGGAACCGCCCTCCACCAACACCGAACGTACGCCGCGCCGATAGAGCGCATCGAGCACCGCCGCGATCGAGAAACTCGGCGGCGAGATACTCAGCCGCGAGAGAGGTGCCTGCGAGAATAGGGCCGGAGCGAGAGATACCGATGTGTTGGGTGTCGGCGGTGGCAGTTCTGTCGGTGGGAGCTCAATCAAGGTAACTCCGGGGCGCTCGAACGGTCTGCGTCGTAGCTGTGAGACCCACGGTCTAATCACGATCCAGGTTTCGCCGGGCTCCTCGAGCATCCTCGCCGAGTTGGAAGTCTTGAGCTCGGGATCGAGCACCACGCGGATAGGCTGGGCGGCGCGGTGGCCGGCGCTCGACTGCTCGGTGGCGTCGGTCCCCGCGCCGGTCCCCGCGCCCGGCGGCTCATCCGCATGGCGCACCGTGAGCGACGGGTCGTCGAGCGCTACCGTACCGCGCCCCACGAGGATCGCGTCGCATTGGGCGCGTATGCCGTGTGCATGGCGCAGCGCTTCGGGACCGCTGATCGCGGTTTTTCCGCCGCCGGCGCGCGCGATACGTCCGTTGAGCGACTGAGCCCATTTGAGGTGAACCATCGGTCGCCCGCCGGCAACCGAGACGAAGTAGGCCTCGTCGGCCTCGAGCGCCCGGCGCTCTAAGAGGCCGCAGATCACCTCGAGGCCGGCGTCGCGCAGCACCTGGACGCCGCGGCCCGAAACCGCCGGATTAGGATCGCGTGCCGCCACCACCAGCCGGGAGATTCCCGCTTCGAGAATGGCGTCTGTGCAGGGCGCGTTGTGTTTGTTCGGTGAGCGGAACGAGCACGGCTCGAGCGTGCAGTACATCGTGGCCCCGCGCGGGTCGTTGCCTCGCGCGTAGGCATCGCGAATACACTCAGTCTCGGCGTGAGGTCCGCCGTAAACGGCGTGATAGCCTTCACCGATCACGGTGCCGTCGCGAACAAGCACCGCCCCTACCGTGGGGTTCGGCGAGACGCGCCCTCGGCCGTGTTCGGCGAGCTGTAGTGCTCGTCGCATGTAGCGTTCTCGAGGTGACATTCTGCTGGGCATTTCGAAACGGGTCTCCTGTGAGCGTTAGAAAACGTTACAGGGCATAAAAAAACCTGAGCCGCACGCGACTCAGGGCAACAATTCGAGAAAGGACGCAATTACCTCCGGGTTCATACCCCGGCCTAACGCGCGAGCGCGAACCGACGTGCTTCCGGGAAATGCGGCTTTCCGAGAGACCGACTCCCAAGAGACGTAACAACGCCGGTGAACTGCGATTTTCTCCCGTCCGGACTATACCGTCGGCATCGGAATTCCACCGATTCAGCCTTTGCCGCACAGTGCCCGAAAAACTGGCACCGCCTCGACAAAAGGTCGCGGGCTATCACCGCCGGTCAGGAATTGCCCCACACCGTGGGACTCACCTTGCCCTGAAAATCTAGTTCGGAGTGTACTATTGCTTGGTTAGCTCGTCAAGTATTGATTCGGGCAACGTGGTATTAGTATGCTCTAAAGGCGAGCCGGAGGGGTAAGCCGGTATGAGTAAGACCGTTCTGGTGGTGGAGGACGATCCGGATATCGTAAAGGTGCTCAAGGTCTATCTGGAACAGGCGGGTTTTCAGGTGGAACACGTAAGGGACGGCGAGTACGGGCTGACCCTGGCACTGAACCAAGCGATCGCGTTGATTGTGCTCGACTGGATGCTTCCCGGCATCGACGGACTCACCTTTATGAAACGACTACGCGCGCGTCGGAGCACCCCGGTGGTGATGCTCACCGCCAGAGGCGAGGAAGGAGACCGTCTCGAGGGCTTTGAGGTCGGCGTCGACGACTACATCGTGAAGCCGTTTAGCCCGCGCGAGCTCGTGGCGCGCGTGAAAGCGGTGATCGCGCGTTCTTCCGACCGGGCTCCGGGCGAGCGCGTCCTGCGCTTCGGTGCTCTAACGATAGACCCCGCCGCTCGCAGCGTACAACTCGCCGAGCGGTATCTTGACCTCACCACGCGCGAGTTCGACCTGCTTCTCACGCTCGCGCGGCGTCCGCTGCAGGTCTTCACGCGTGACGAACTGCTCGAGCAGGTCTGGGGGAGCCACTATCTCGGCGTAGACCGGGTGGTAGACGTGCATCTCTCGAACCTGCGGGCGAAACTCGAAACCGACCCGCCCTCCCCCCGTTACCTCGAGACCGTGCGCGGTGTGGGCTATCGTTTCGCAGTAGACGAGCACAACACAGCGGAGCACAACACTCGCGAGCACAACACTCGCGAGTACGACCGTTAGTGCCGAAGCGGGAGGAACACTGCATGCGAATTCGAACTCGGTTGTTCTGGTCGTACGTCGCGGTGCTGCTGATCGGCGGCTTGGTCGCGTTTCTTGCCGCCGAAGCGATTGCGCCGGTTATTATCGACCGTCGCCAAACTCGCATGGAACACCACATGGAGCGCCACATGGAACACCACATGGGGCGCGAGCGGCGGGGAATGGGGATGCCGATGCCGATGCCCGACCACAACGACCTGCTGAGTGCCGCGGTTCAGGATCTCACCGCTGAGTACCGCGGCGTGATGCAGCACTCGCTGTTACTGGGCCTCGCGGGGGCGCTCGGGGTTGCCGGTGCCGCAAGTCTTCTATTGAGCCGAAAGATCAGCGCCCCGTTGCAGCGGATGCAGTCCGCGAGCGACCGTATCGCGCAGGGCGCCTACCACCAACGTCTTGAAGAGGCCGTACCGGGAGAGGTCGGGGAGCTCGCGGCGGCATTCAACCGCATGGCGAGCGAGCTCGAGAACACCGAACAACGCCGAAGCAGCCTCATCGCAAACGTGGCTCACGAGTTTCGCACCCCGTTGAGCGGGTTGCAGGGTTATCTGGAGGGCCTCGCCGACGGACATTTCGGTGTCCAGGACGGCACGGTGGAGGCGTGTCTGCGGCAGGTGGGGCGCTTGCGGCGTTTAGTGGAGGAGCTTTCGTTGTTGTCGCGTGTTGAGGCGGGCGTGGCCCCGTTTGAACCGCGCGTGTTCAACCCGGTGCCTTTGCTCGAGCACACCGTGCGAGACTACCGCGCGCGGTTCGAGGCCAAAGGCGTACGGCTCGAGCTCAAGTCGGATGCGGACTGCGGGGCCGCATACGCCGACCCCGACCGAACCGGACAGGTGCTCGAGAACCTGCTCTCCAACGCCCTGCGCCACACCCCGAAGGGAGGAACCGTCACGGTAGCCGCTACGCGGCGCCCCGCGCAACACGCGCACGAGGCCGAACCGCAGATCGAGATCGCGGTGGTCGACACCGGGGAAGGAATGGCGTCCGAGGTGGTACCGCATGTCTTTGAGCGCTTCTACCGTGCCGAGGCTTCCCGTACGCGCGACGAAGCCCGCGCCGGCACCGGAATCGGCCTCACGCTCGCCAAAGCCTTCGTAGAAGCGCAAGGCGGCACGGTCTCGGTTGAGAGCGCGGTGGGCGCCGGAACCACGGTTCGCTTCACG
>PUOW01000048.1 GCA_003552185.1 Spirochaetaceae bacterium | reverse complement strand
TCGAGCTGTGCAAGCAGCTCACTTGCTTTGCGGTCGTGTGGGCGTGCACGCTCCGCCTGCACGAGAAGCGAGCGCGCCTGTTCGGTCTGTCCCAGCTCGAGGTGGCTGCGCGCCTCCGGCAACAGTGTTGCCGTGAGGTTCGGCTCCTGACTGCGGGCAGAGCGAAACGCCGAGACTGCTGCACGATGGCGACCGTCAGCGGCGTGGATCTCACCGAGCAGACGATACGCCTCCGGCATGTGGTTGGTCGCCTCGAGGATATTCTCAAGCAGCTCGAGCGCCGCATCATGGTCTTCCGCGGCAAGGTGGGCTCGCGCGGCGAACAGCCGAAGCCGCGGCTCTACGGCATGACGCTCATCGCCTGCGATGCGAGCGAAGTGATCGAGTGCCTTCGCCGGTTGACCGGAAAGATAGGAAATCTCCACGGCCCAACCCTCACGTTGAGTCGCATAGTCGGAGTAATCTTCGCGTTCGAGCAGATCCAGAGCCTTCCCATACTCTCCGCTTTCGCGATAGAGCGCCAGGAGCGATGAGCTCGCCCCGCGCGCGATATCCTCGTCATCGTAGCGTTCCGGATAGTCGGCAACGAGCTCTTCGAGAACAGTGACAGCCGTATCGAAGTGTCCGTCGTAGTACGCAGCCACCGCCCCGTGCAGCCGGTCCGGCGGATCGAGCGATGCGAGCTCGGTAGCCCGGTCAGGCGAGACGCCTGATTCGGCGCGGACTGAACCGATCACCGGCGAGCGATCGGACGAGACGAGAAGAACCCCGGAGGCAGCGAGTGCAATGAGAGCTCCAGATTGAAGTAGTCGACGTATGCGCAGCCTCATACAGGCAAACGTATCACGTATGGCTATGGTTCGTGTTTGATCACCGCTGCCCGGCGAACCGCGAAGGCGGAGATCGGCGGCCCGACGATCTCCTTTACGAGGATGGCGAGCAGCATGATGCTGATCGTCTGCGACAGCGGAACGGTGACCTCCAACGGAAGTCCGGACAGGATCGGTGCGTCCTCGAGCACGAGAACCAGGCCGAGCGCGACACCGGCTTGCGGAACGAGGCAGAGCGGGAGATAGGTTGCAGTGCTCGGGTCGGCGCCCCCGATGCGTGCCCCGATCGATGTCCCTGTATACGAGCCGACTATCCGCGCGAGAACGTAGGTAAGTCCGAGCAGGAGTATGGTTGACTGTGTGAGAATCATCGGGTTGAGCTTTGCTCCGGCGAGTACGAAAAAGACCGCGTACAACGGTGGGGCCCAGGAGCCGACCGATTGCATTACGCGTCGCGGGGAAGGCGACAGGTTGATAAAGACCGCCCCGACGGCCATGTTCAGCAGGAGCGTTGACAACCCATACGCGAGCGCGACCGCCGTAGTGGTTACCAGTACGCCGAGGGTGAGGATTATCGCGCGCGGCTGACTCTGCACCCTTCTCGTAATCCGATGAAGCAGAACTCCACCTACGAATCCGAGCGCGATGCTGACAGCGACATCTCTGATCGCGCCGATGAATACCGTGCTGACCCCTGCGTCCCCGGAACCCTCGGCACCGAGCAGAAGCGGCGTGAACGAGAATACAATCCCGAAAAGAGTAATCGTGGCCGCAGTGGCGACCGCCACGACGCCGAATAGCTGCTCGACGAACGAACCGGTTGCCCGTTCATGTTGGATAGTGGCCACCACTGTTCCCGGTGAGGAGCCACCGGCGAGCACGCCCATTATCATCGCAATCGAAGGCGCCATCCCGGCAAGCGACAAACCGACGGTTACGAAGAGGAACGAGAGCACGATGTGACCGGTGGCCATTGCGGCCACCGATCGACCTACCCGTGCGAGAGTGCTTCGCAGCAGATTTGTGCCGACCGTGAACGCGATGATAGACAGCGCAAGCTCGGTGAGTAGCTGCAGTTCCTGCTTCGACTCGTACGGGATGAGTCCGAACGCGTACGGCCCGGCGATCAGCCCGGCCACGATGAACCCGGTGATTTCGGGGAGATAAACCCGTTCGGCGAGCTTCCCGAGAAAGAAGCCGCCGAGCAGGATAATGCTCAGCGCGAAGAACGGATTAAGCTGCAGGACCCGAAAGAACTGCTGAAGCGAAGCAAGTGTTGTTTCCATCGGTCGGTGCCTTCAGGTCTCTTCCTCCGGTTCGATCCACCCTTTCGATTTCTCGATCGCTCGAATCCATCCGTTGTACAGCCGCTCCCGTGTCGCCTTGTCCATTCTCGGCGTGAAGCGGCGGTCGATCTCGAATGTGTCGGACAGCTCCGATTGGTCCTTCCAGAATCCGACGGCAAGTCCGGCGAGAAATGCCGAGCCACGCGCCGTCGCTTCGATGATTGTCGGGCGCACCGCCGATATGTTGAGGATGTCGGCCTGAAACTGCATCAGGAAACTGTTGGCGCTCGCCCCTCCGTCGACGCGCAGCTCGGTCGTTTGTATGCCGGAGTCACGTTCCATGCAGGAGACGACATCGCGGGTCTGGTATGCGATCGATTCGAGCGTTGCCCGGACGATGTGATTGAGGTTCGACCCGCGAGTCAGACCCACGATCGCTCCGCGCGCGTAGCTGTCCCAGTGCGGAGCACCCAATCCGACGAAAGCCGGTACCACATAGACACCGTCGCTGTCGTCAACCTTCGTTGCGAAGTACTCGGTGTCGCGAGCGTCATTGATGATGTGTAGCTCATCCCGCAGCCACTGAATAGCCGCGCCGGTAATGAAGATCGAGCCTTCGAGCGCGTACTCCACCGGCTTATCACCGATACCCCACGATACGGTGGTCAGGAGGCCTGTCTTCGACTTAATACGGCTTTCGCCGGTGTTCATGAGCACGAAACTCCCGGTCCCGTACGTGTTCTTCGCCATACCGCGCTCGAAACACGCCTGTCCGAAGAGCGCTCCCTGCTGGTCTCCAATCGCCGCAGCAACCGGTATGTTCGCTCCACCGAAGGTGCGCTCATCGGTCCTTCCGTACACGGCGCTGCTCGGCCTGACCTCCGGCAGCATTTCCCGCGGTATCCCGAAGTGATCGAGAATCTTGTCATCCCAATCCAGGGTATTGATGTTGAACAGCAATGTGCGAGAGGCATTCGAGTAATCGGTGACGTGCACTTTGCCGCGGGTGAGGTTCCAGATCAGCCAGCTGTCAACCGTCCCGAAGAGGATCTCCCCCCGCTTCCCGCGCTCGCGCAGACCCTCGATGTTGTCGAGTATCCATTTCACCTTGGTGCCGGAAAAGTACGCATCGATGACCAGCCCGGTGGTATCGCGGATGTAGTCCTGCCACCCCTCGGCGACGAGTTGATCGCAGATACCGGCGGTACGCCTGTCCTGCCAGACGATCGCGTTGCAGACAGGTCTGCCGGTCTGCCGATCCCAGACGACAACGGTTTCGCGCTGGTTGGTTATGCCGATTGCAACGATCTGGTCGGGCCGAATACCGGTTCTTTCGAGCACCTGCCTCGCAACACCGCTTTGGGTTCCCCAGATGTCCATCGCGTTGTGCTCGACCCAGCCCGGCCTCGGATAGATCTGCTGGAACTCCTGCTGTGCAACGCCGACAACGTCGCCGGACCGATCGAAAAGGATGGCTCGGTTGCTTGTGGTGCCCGAGTCGAACGCCATTACGTACTTGTCCGCCATACTATATACCTCTCCTGCCGCTTATAGCGGGGTGTATCGTACCCCGAAGCTGAATCGTGCTGCCACTCACCGATCGGCGTCAAGCAAGCTCTATGAGTGCGACGGCTCCGTCGCGTCGTTACCCACGCCGTCGTCGAACGCGAGAAGGGCGCGAGCGGTTGGTTCGTCCACGATAAGCTCGCCGAGGTAGCGCGCTTTGAGTGCTGCGTGGAGCCCCGGGACCTTCGCCTTGCCCGAAACTACGCAGATCGCCTTCGGGGCACTGCGGTAGAGTTCGAGCGGCGGCCCGCTTGTCCGAGCGTTAATCTCGATATCGCGATACGAGCCGTCCTCGCGGAAGAACACCGTCGCAAGGTCGCCGACAACACTGTTGGCCTCGAGGTTCCTGACATCTTCCGGCTCGAGATACTCGCCGCTGTAGATCTGGCTCGGTACACCCGCGTTCACCGATCCGATGCTGTACAGCAGCACGTCAGCCTCCTGCTGGAGCGAGAGGATGCCGCTGATACTGCGCTCGCGCCACATCGCCTGCTTCGTCTCAGGGAAATCGAAAAAAGTCGGTACGGGGAAGAGATAGACCTGCGCTCCGTAGTTCTCGCCGAACGCATGCAGGATGTGAGCGGCGTAGCGATTATCGTACGTACGAGTATTGCCTGAACCGTTGAGTTGGACGATCTTTAACCCCGGGATCGGCCGGGGAACGAGATGGGAGCTGATGGTGCTCACCGTCGTGCCCCACGCACAACCGAGGGTTTGTCCGGGCTGGAGAACTCGATTCAGGTAGTTGGCCGCATACTGAGCAACACGTTCGAGCCACCCGACCTCGCCGAGCACCTCCGGCGCCGGAACCGGATGCACGCGTTCAATCGCGAAGCGCCGCTCGATTTCGCTCGACAGCGGGGCGAGATTCTCGTCGCGATCGTGGATCGTAATCTCCACCAGACCGCGCTCACGGGCGAAGCTCAGCAGGCGTGAAACCTTGGGGCGCGAGACATTCATCTCCGACGCGATCGCCTCGGTTGTCAGACCGTGGTAGTAATACAGTTTTGCCGCCGTTACGGCGTCTCGTACCCGATCGTTCGACTCTCGCATCAACTACTCACGAGCATACGCGCTTGATGTCTCACGTCAAGTATCGCCTAATCCACGATAGACTATTCCAGCGCTTCAAATACTCCCACACGCGGGCTCTCGCCCTGACGAGCGAATCCGCGCAACATACCGGCAGTAGTGTAGGGCAACGCCACATGTCCGGCTGCGTCGACCGCGATCAGACCTCCGGTCTCCGGTGGAAGCGCGTTGATCGTGGCGTCGGCGGACGCGTACAGCGAGAGCCCGGAGTAGGCCATGCGTGCAGCGACATCGTAGGCGGCCACCGCGCGAAGCAACTCTTCACCTCGCCCGGTGCAGCTGACCGCGCAGAGTCCGTCACGAGCGAAGGTGCCGGCGCCGGGCACCGGTGTATCGCCGATTCGGCCGTCGCGTTTGCCGGTCATGCCTCCGGTGGATGTCGCGGCAGCAAGATTGCCGCGGGCGTCGAGCGCGACCGCGCCGACCGTTCCGGTAGGCATGTCGTACTCGCTGTGATCGAGGCGGGGAGCCGACTGTACGGCGTCGACGAGTTGGCGGTACCGGAACTCGGTGTGAAACCACGATTGCTCGGCTTCCGCGCAGCCGGCCTCGCGTGCGAATACGGTCGCTGCCTCGCCGCACAGCAGCAGGTGCGTTGCGTCATCCATTACCGCTTTCGCGGCCCGTATGGGATTGCGGATACCACGGATCGCACCGACGCCGCCGAACGCTCCGTCTCCGCGCATAAGCGCAGCGTCGTGTTCTATCCCGCCGGAAGAGGTGTAGACCGCACCGCGACCGGCGTTGAACGCCGGATCGTCCTCGAGTACCTCCACCGCCGCGATCACCGCCGCCTCCGCGGCCGTGGTGCAGCCGTCTGCGTGTTCAAACGCGGTCCGTCCTGCCTCGATCGCCCGCAGCAGGCCGGTCCGTTGCTGCTCTCGCGACCGATCGTTTCCGCGCCGAAGCACTCCCGCCCCGCCATGTACGGCGATAACCGGCGTGTTGGTCATCTGCGGCGTGTACCGAACGTCTGTCGGACACTCACGCTGACGCGTACGCGGGATCGGGGAGGGGGCGGCGGACGATGCATTGCGGCAAGTTGGTGTGTCTCGGCGAACGTTTCAATCGCCGTCGGGTCGACCCACGCCTCGAGATTCTCGCGCCGCACCCAGATCCAACCCCCCGGAGTCTCCGGGCGAAGCTCGTCGTAGTCGGCGAAATACCACCCGCGGTTGCGCACGGTTCGACCGACACTCTCTCCGACCGGTTCCGGCGGATCTCCGTTCCACTCTTCGTCGAGCCGATATCCGCTGAACGGTTCGTCGTCGGAGCGGATGACGTATTCGAAGCGGCGCGATCCGATAATGACGGTAGAGAAATAGGATGAGATCTGCCTCTCACGGAACCGCAACGCTCCGGTCTTCAATGCCGGTCGACCGATTCGCTGCGATTCAGTGACCGTGTACTCCCACTGTTCCTCCGGCTCTAATCGGGTGGTAGTGGCACAGGCGGCTATGAGCGCGCATACTATGCACACCGCCACGCTCTTCGAATGCGATCTCATGTTTATAGAATACAGCGCCCATTCCGGCAGCGACCAGTGCGAAATGGGCGCAGGCGTGTGCTTATGTGCAGGTGTTCGGTCGCTCGGCTACAGAAGCCCGTCGCCGCACTTCGCGTCGACTACAAGCACGTGAACGAACCCGGCGGCCAGGGCGGCACGCACCGAATCGACCGATTTCTCACCGCTCGCGACGGCGACCAAGTTGCGCACGTGTCGAAGCTCTTCGAGCTCAACCGCAACAAGGCGATCACCGAACGGGTTTGCGATCTCGCTGCCTTCGGCATCGATCGGCGTGCCGTTGATCGTACATACTGCTCCCGCCTTCTTGAGCTCTTTCTTCTGATCGGCATTGTAGGTCCCCGCCTCACGGCCATCGACCGATTCGAGGTTCACGATTACCGTATCGAGACGATTCCAGAGCCGGCGGATCGGCTGAAAGCTCGGATCAGCCTTGAGTGATTTCAGCGCCGCGCTTGATTCGACGACCGCCTCCGACGGAACGGGGTGGATATCTCCGTCGAGCCGGGAGGCAAACGCATGTGCGACCTGATCTGCGTCGATCGAGGGATCGGCGTTGGCGATTCGACCACTGAGCGGGACGATGTCGATGCGTCCGACGCTTGCTCTTCCGAGGTTTTTCGCGAGTCCGAGAAGATCGGTACCCCATCCGAGCCCGAGAACGTCATCACGCTTGAGAAGTCGGGCAAGAAGGCCTGTTACCATCGAGCCCATGTCTCGATGTACATCGTCGGCGTTATCGTACCTGCCGGCGACCATGCACTCGCGAATCGGATAGCGCCGCTCGAGGCCGATCTCCATTTTGTGGAACTCTTCGCGCGTCTCATCAATGGAGATTTTGACGATGTTCAGGTC
>PUOW01000063.1 GCA_003552185.1 Spirochaetaceae bacterium | reverse complement strand
GGGTCGTCGACATCGACCTCGAGCGGCACGATCGGCGCCTGAAGCTCGATATACAGTCCGTCCGCCCAGGGGCTTTCCTTGACCTCGGCCGGCGACCACAGCGCGTCGTCTTCCTCGAGCACATCGCCGAGCTGCGGAACGTCTTCGCCGTGTACCAAGCTGTAAAGCAGCTCAACCGCCATCCGCGCCGGGACATAGGCCGGCATCGCAACGATCCCGAGTACGTGGCCGTCCTTGATCAGCTCCTGACCCTCGGGGCCCATCCAGGTGCCGGTGATACCGTAATCCGCCGGATCGCGGTTCGCGGCGATGATCGCTTCCACGACGCCGGGACCCATGATGTCGGGGGTCTGCACGTAGATCGCGAGCACGTCGTCTCCGTGACGCGTGAGAAGGTCGCTCGCGCGTTCGTGCGCGTCGATGTTGTTCCACTGTCCGTCGCCCTGCGCGATCGTGAGTTGCGGGTACTCATCGAGTACCGACATAAAGCCCTCGTTCGCGGCGCGGGTGTACATGTCGCGCACGTCGCCGGTGATCTCGATCACGACGCCTTCGGGGACCTCGCCGTCGTTGCGGTCCTTGATGCCCTCAACGAGCGCCTCGGCCGCGAGGGCGCTTTGCCCGGTTACGTCGGCGCTGATGAAGTAATCGACCTGTCCACCCTCGGGGCTGGTGTCGATTGCGGTTACCGGGACGCCGGCCGCGTTTAACTGCTCGATCCCGGGAACGATAGCCTGTTGGTCGACCGCGCCGGCCATGATGAACCCATCGATGTCCTGTACCAAAAAGGTGTCGATGTGGTTCATGATCGTCTGCGCATCCCCTTCGCCGTCACGAACCATCAGGCGTACGCCCAGTTCTTCGGCGCGCTGCTCGGCGGCGTGGATGAACGCTTCGATGTACGGTGTTCCGGGGTACTTGATCACCATACCGAACGTCGTCTCGTCCTCGCCTGCGCCGGCGGCCTTGAGTTGATCGGCGGCCGGAACGAGCAGCAAGGTTGCCGCCACGAGCGCCAAAGCGCAAACCCGTAACAGCGTACCGTAGGTCGTTGTCTTCATTACTGTATCTCCTTTTTGCGGAGGGCTTGCCCCGCGCTTGGTTTCGTTTTCGGCTGGGCTATCGCTCGGCTGGACCGGCTCCATGATGCGCCTCGTGGGCCGCGAGCGCCTCGAGTTGCTCTTTGTGCAGCAAGTAGCCGCGCCGGCGCGCACGCCCGCGGTCGAGCAACAGCGCAACGAAGATCAGCGCCCCTTTCGAGGCGTAGATCAAACTCGGGCCCACGCCGAGGAGGTTGAGCGAGTTCGAGAACATGCCGAGTAACAACGCTCCGCCGAGCATTCCGAGCGGAGTGCCTTTGCCGCCCTGCAGGCTCGCGCCGCCCATGAGCGCGCCCGCGAACGAAAGCAGCACCATGCCCTCACCCATTGAGTTCGAGATCGAGCCTTGGCGGCCGGCTGCGAGGAGCCCACCGACCGCCGCAAGCACTCCTGCGAGCACAAAGGCGTAGATCGTCATGCGCTCTACATTGATCCCCGAGACGTGACTCGCACGCGCGTTTCCTCCGGCGGCCACAAACCGGCGGCCGAACGGAGTGTACTGCAGCACGAGGTTGAGTGCCAGAAAAATCGCGAGTATCAGCGGAATCGAGACCGGGATGTTCCCGGGCAGGCGTCCGGCGCCGGCGTAGCGGTACAGCGGGTCGAGCGGAAACAGCGAGAACGGAAAGATGAATAGCAAAATGCCCCGGATCATGATCATGGTAGCGAGGGTCTGCAACAGCGGATTGATCTTGAGCTTCGCGATGCAGAAACCGTTGAACCAGCCGAGAAGGCCGCCGATCACGAGCGTGATTGCGATCGCGCTAATCGGGCCGACAAGATCCGGAAACTGCTGCATCGCCATCAGCATCGCGATTCCGGGTGCGAATCCGAGCGTCGACTCTATCGAAAGGTCGAGCTTTCCGTTGATCAGTACCAAGCCTTGGCCGAGCACCAGCATGCTCATGATTGCGGAGTGGTACAGGATATTGACGACGTTCGCATACGACGCGAAGCGAGGGGTGAAGATCGCGTTGATCGCGAAGAATACGAGCACCAACACCCAGATGAGGTTGTCGATGAGAAGCAGTTCCAGCTTGGTGCTTTGTTTCATATTCCACATGGTGTTGTGTTATCTCCCTAATCGATTCCCGCGATCGATCCCCGTTCGCGACGCGGGTACGTCGTTTGTGCCTCGCTCAGGATGCCTCGCTCAGGTTACCCTGAATCGCCTTATAGATGCGTTCTTCGTTGAACTCGTTTGAGCCGAACTCGCCGAGCACGCGGCCGTTATACAGCACGATGATACGATCGCAGATCGCCATGAGATCCTCGAGCCCCGGCGTGCTCATCACGATCGCGGAGTTTGGGCGCAATTCCTCGCGAATCATGCGCAGGAGCGTTGCCTTCGCGGCGATATCGATTCCTTTCGTGGGTTCGTCCAAGAGAAAGACTTCGGGTTGTGTCGAGAGCACCTTTCCGACCACCACCTTCTGCCGGTTCCCGCCGCTGAGTTCGCTCACCTCCTGATCGAACGACGCAAAATGCAACGCGAGCTGCTTCGCAAGGCTGCCGGCCAACTCGGTCTCGCGCGGTCGGTCGATCATGAAGCGGCGGCTCACGCGCTGCAGCGCGCTCAACACCAGGTTCGAGCGTACCGCGAGCGAGGTCACCAATCCTTCCTCGTCGCGTTCTTCCGGCAAGTACACCACCCCGCGCCGCAGCGAGTGTGCCGGGCTCTGCGGGACGAAGCTCTTGCCGTTCAAGGCGATCCGCCCTTCGTCGAGCGCTTCCAGGCCGAAAATCGAGCGCAACACCGTGCTCCGGCCGGAGCCGATGAGCCCGGCTATGCCGAGGATCTCGTTGCGCCGCACCGTGAACCCCACCTCGAAGATGCGCTCGGCGATCGTGAGCCCCTCAACCTCTAACAGCGCAGTCTCGGTAGGCTCGGCGGCCTTAGCGGCCGCTTGCGCACCCGCTGCGGGAGGCTGTTCCGTATCGCTCAAGGGATGCAGGTAGGCGCTTTCGCCCGTGTTCAGAGCGCCGGCGTCGCCGACGATCAAGCTCGCGAGCGAGTCGTGGTCCACCTCGTTGCGCTCGACCGTGCCGATACTGCGACCGTCGCGCAGGACGGTCATACGGTCGCAGACCTCAAGCAGCTCATCGATGCGGTGCGAGATATGCAGCATGGTGCAGCCTTTTTGCTTGCGTTCACGCATAAGGCGATAGAACAGCTGCTCCTCGCGTTGTGACAACGACGCGAAGGCCTCGTCGAGGATAATGATCTCGGCCTGCTCAACGTAGCTCGCCTTGATCATCAAAAGGATCTGCTGCAGACCGATACCGAGATCCGCGGCCTTGGTACGCGGGTCTATCGCGAGGCCCGCGGAGCGCAGCACCTCTGAGGCCGCGCGCTGCATCGCCGGCCAGTCCACGAGCGCTCCGCCCGCGCGGCGGAGGTAGTCGGGCATGAACAGGTTCTCGGCCACGGTCGCTTCCTGCACGAGCTGGGGCTCCTGTGGGACAATCGCGACGCCGGCGCTGCGCGCGCCGATGCGCGTGAGCCCGGCGTAGTCGTGTCCGTTGATGCGAAACCGTCCCGCCGACGGCTGAATCAGGCCGGCCACGATACCCACCAAGGTGGTTTTCCCGGCGCCGTTTTTGCCGATGATGCCGTGCGTCTCGCCGCGCGTGATCTCGAGATTCACGTCTTCGAGCGCCACGGTTCCGGGATAGATCTTCGAGATGCCGGTGAGGCTCAGGATACACTCGGCAGCGGTTGTGTTCTCGGTTGTCGTCTCGGTAGTCTTGCTCAGCACGGAGCGAATAATACCAAAAAAGCGCGCGCACTCACAACAGCTTGACACGGCGCCGCGATGGGCGGGATACAGTAACGGTATGAAACTTTTGGGCTTGTTTACACGGAAGGGACGACTTCGCATCGCGCGGTATCGTCAGATTTTTCAGACCCTGGTCGCGCACGGGTTCGGCGAGATAGCCTACCAAACCGGCTTAGGGAAGGTGATGCGAATTCTCAGCCGGCCGTTTCGAACACGGCGGCAGGCGCGTGAGCGGGCACGAGTTGCCGGAGAGTCCAACACCTGGGTGCGGATTCGCCTCGCGGTCGAGGAGCTCGGCCCTTCGTTCATCAAGCTCGGGCAGATTCTCAGCAACCGTCCGGACCTCGTCCCGCGCGGGCTGCAACGCGAGCTCGAAAAACTGCAGCAGCGCGTGCCGCCGTTTGCAAACGACGAGGCGACCGCGCTGGTTGAGCGTGAGCTGGCGGGCTCGATCGGTGAGCTGTTTCGCGAGTTCGATCCGGAGCCGATCGCGGCGGCCTCGATCGCGCAGATTCACCGCGCGGTTACGCCGGAAGGCGCGGTAGTGGCGGTGAAGGTACAGCGTCCGCGGCTGCAGGAGATCGTAGAGGTTGATATCACGATCCTGCAGGAGCTCGCCGAGCTCGTAGAACGCCACATCCCCGAGACGCGCGGCTTTGGCCCGCGCGCAATAGTCGATGAGTTCGAGCGCGGGATGCTGCGCGAGCTCGATTTTCTGCGCGAGGCGGCGGCCATCGAACGCTTCGCGGCGCAGTTTAGCGGTGAGACGCGCATCAAGGTCCCGGAAGTCTATCGCGCGCTTACGTCGCGCCGCGTCTTGACGATGGAGTTTATCGATGCCGAGCCGCTTGCGAGTTATCTGCAGGGCGATGCGCCGCTCGGTCTAAACGGGGCCCGCATCGCGGAGTGGGGAGCCGAGCTCACGCTGCAGCAGATCTTCGCGCACGGCTTCTTTCACGGTGATCCGCATCCGGGAAACATAGTGGTGCTTTCGGACGGGCGTATCTGTTACCTCGATTTTGGGCTCACCGGCAGCTTGGTGCAGCGCGACCGAGAGGTGGTGAGCGATATCCTGATGAACATTATTGCTCGCAACGAACAGAAAGCGGCGCGCGCGGTGGTGCGCTTGGCCGGGAGCCGCGATTTCGAGATCGCGCAGAGCATTGAGCGTGAGATCGGTGAACTGATCGACCGCTTTCAAAGCGCTAAGGCCGGGGACTTTTCGTTCACGATGCTGCTCGGTGAGTTGACCGATGTGCTCGTCGATAAGGGCCTGGGGTTACCGCCCGATCTGTTTTTGCTGGTGAAGGCGCTGATCACGATAGAAGGCGTCGCGACAGGCCTCGACCCACAGTTCGATTTCGCGGCGCATCTGGAACCGTTTGCGCGCGACCTTGTTCGCGAGAAGTACGATCCGAAGCGCGCCGCGAAGCGCGTAGCCACCACCGCCGGTGACTACGCCGATTTGATTCAGAGCTTTCCCGGCGACTACTACAAGCTCGTCGACACCGTCGCGGCCGGGCGCGTTCGCGTAAGGCTCGACGAGGAAACGATTGCGCCGCTCGGTCGCATTGTGGCCGGAGCGAGCTCGGCGTTGGTGTTTGCGCTGGTGCTCGGGTCTATCATTATCGGCTCCGCGATCATCGTGCATTCGCGCGTGCCGCCGCTCTGGAATGAGGTGCCGGTAATCGGGATCGGGGGCTTCGTGATCGCCGGCTTGATCGGGCTGCGGCTGGTGGTGCGGATCATGCGCACCGGCGGCATGTAGCGGCGGCCGAGGACGGGCGGTTCAATGCTTTGCAATCCGAACGATCCGCACAGAAACATTTTGCATACGCTATAAATGCCTACCAAATAAAAATTTACAGCGACACGTCTTGGAAGTAATCATGAATTGTGTTATCTTTACCGATGAGAGGGTAGATATCATCTCAGGTTACTGTAGGAGTGGGCTGTATGCGTAAATCACAAGCTCTGAATCGGTCGAGTGTTGCAATTCCGGAGGACGTACGTAAGCGTCTGAGCGAGGGTGGTGTGAGACAGGCGTTCGAACGCCGGCCGGTTGCCGAGCAACGGCGCAGTATCGAATGGATCCGGAAAGCCGGTGACGAAGCTGCCCGGCGCGCGCGCATCGAGCATCTCATCGATACGCTGAAGCGCGAAGCGCAGTACGAAAACAGCCGCTGGACCTACAGTCTCGGTGCTCGGCGGAGCTCCGCGTAGCGCTTCACTTCGCGTATTCGGCGCTCGGGGCGATTGCCTTGCGGGGCAGTCGCATCCGCGCCGGGTGAGCTACAGGTGCATCAGGCTACAGGTGCATCGCGAGCAACGATACGCCGAACAGCACCAACACGATCGCGCCGAGCGTTTCAATCCCGATATGAAGCACCTCACCGACCGGCCCGTCGAACGAGCGGAGCGTGGCACGCTTGAGGACGATCGCGATCACCGAGACCGCGCTGAGCGTGAGCGCCATCCCGACCGAGAACACAAGCACGGCGTAAATCCCGACCGTCACGGCATCGAGCGATAGTGCAAACATCATGATCAAGGCCGAGCCGGGACACGGAATCACCGCCGAGAGCACGATCGCCGGCAGCAGCCCGACCCGCCCTTGCAAGCGTCGTACGATACCGGCGCCCTCCTCGCAGCTATGCCCGTGGGAGTCGGCGTGTGCGGCGCTTCCCGGCGCCGAGCGCCGGCGCGCACGAAGATGCGACACTACCTCGGACACCTTCGAGCCGAGAATCGCGACGCCAAGCAGCAGCACCAGCGCGGCGGTGATGAGGTTGAGATAGGCGCCCGAGGTATCGAGCGCGGTGCTCACCGCTCCCTCTATCAGGAAAAATGCGCCGAGGATGATCGCGACCGCGGTAGCCGAGTGCAGAATCGCGACCCCAATACCGGCCATGACGCCGTGGCGAATCGGAGCGGGTTGCGATACGAAGTACGACACCAGAAGCACCTTTCGGTGCCCCGGCAGCGCAGCGTGCACCATGCCGTAAAGGAATGAAATCAACCCGATCACCGCAAGCCCGCGCAACGCGGCGCCGGGCGGCTCCTGCCGCTCGGGTTCGGCTTTGCGTTCGGTTCTCTCGGGGGCGTCCGTCGCGGTTCGCAGACCGTGCGACCTCAGAAGCGGGCCGATCTGCGCGTGTAGCTGCCGCTGTTGCAGCTCGAGCCAGGTAACGATCTCGGGGAAGAGTTCTCGCGATGCGGGAAACAGACCTCTGAGACGTGAGCCCATGCTCCGCCCGCGCTCCGCCTCGACGCC
>PUOW01000455.1 GCA_003552185.1 Spirochaetaceae bacterium | reverse complement strand
GTTACAGAATCAAAACTCTGGCCACCGGCCAGGGTGCCGTCTGTAATTTCATAGCCAGCGTTTTCCAGCGCAGTGCCGTCGTAGACTTTGCTGTCGCTGGAAGCAGTGATCTCAAGAGTCCTCACAGTAACTGTAAGGGTGCCGTCAACGTAGGTGATATCGTAGTTGGTAGTCACATCAACGTCTTCGTCATCGGTTATCACCGCAGAGCTGGCTTTGTTGGCGCTCGAGCCCACATCGGTTTGCGAACCGGTCACGGTTACAGAATCAAAACTCTGGCCACCGGCCAGGGTGCCGTCTGTAATTTCATAGCCAGCGTTTTCCAGCGCAGTGCCGTCGTAGACTTTGCTGTCGCTGGAAGCAGTGATCTCCAAGGACCTAGCAGTAATAGTAAGCATGCCCTCTTCGTAGGTCAGCAGGTAGGTGTTGCAGGTTGAAATCAGACCCTCTGGGGTAACCTGATATTCACCTACATCCTCTCCTTCTTCCCGATCAAAGGCAAGCTCTCCACCAAGAACATCTTCATCCTCGTCTCCCCTGAAACCATCATAGGTAACAGAGAACTTCGGATCAGCATCGCCGTATTCCTTGGTACTCTCTTCTTTAGTTACAGTCACAACATCATACTGCCATAAAAACTTCGGATAATCATGACCCTGGTAGATGTACCATACCTTTTCATCATCAGGATCATAGTCCGTTGTTTTGGCAATATCCCAGTCGGTGAATGTAACAATTTTTTGCATATCAGCAGTGGTTTTCGGTTCGCCTTTGCCGGTGTCGTCCTGACCCGAAAGGTCTTGGTCATAGTAACTGCTGCTGACACTGTCTACAGAAATGACACTGCCTATCAGACCGCCAATCTCATAGCCTTCGGCATCTAGTGAACCGGCAGAGTAGCAATTAGAAACCTGGCCATAGGCAAACCAGTGAATTGGCTCACGCCATTTGCCATATTGATCTGATTGCCGTTCATAATGGGTCCCTTCAAGGGAACCAATTAAGCCGCCAACTCCCCAGATTTTAGTATCACCAGAGGCATCTTCAATGCCGGCAGTGACATCGACCCGGGCATAGCTATCTGTGATCTCGCCATAGTCATGATAATCATCAAAATTATCATAGCTTCCGTTGGCAATAAGGTAACCATCTAGCTTGCCAACCAGGCCGCCAATGCACTCAACATTAGCTTCACCTTCTGATGAATCGATATGGCCTTTGACAGAACCTTCGGCAAAGCAGTTGGCAACGGGAACGAGCTCCAGATGTTCCTCCAGGGCAACATCGATCAAACCAGCCAGCCCGCCAAGGAAACGGATTGAAGCATCATTAGCACTTTCGATTTCAGCTTCAACATTTCCACTGGCATAACTGTATTCCATGTAGGTATTAACCACTTGGCCTGCTAAGCCGCCTACTGAGCTTATATCAGCATTCCAGTTGGCTTCTTTAATCAGGGCATTGACATCTCCAGCAGCATAGCTCCCAGAAACAGAGCCAGTATGGATAATGCCAGCCAGGCCACCAACGAACTCTATTTCAACCCAGTGATCTTTCATGCCTGCTTCATTGATCCTGGCCTCTACATCACCTGAGGTGTAGCTGTCACTGATTTTGCCCATGATGTTTCCAGCCAGGCCTCCGATTCCTCCGATGAATGCATCCGCACCAGCTTCGTTAATATGGCTGCTTACATTGCTACTAGTAGAACAGTCGACTAGACTTCCAAATTTGAAATTATAATGATCGCCTGCGACGTTAAGTAATCCCTGCATATTGCCAACCATGCCGCCAACACTCCAGATAGACGCCCAGTCTGCAGCATTTTTTATGGTCACATTAACATCTCCAGATGTATGACAAGAAACAATTTTCCCGTATTCACCATACTCGGTTAAATCATTGCCATGGTCGTTGTCATCAAACAATGAACCTTCAAAAATGCCAATCAGACCACCTACAGCTTCGATGTTTGCACCACCTTCACTGCTTGAAACATTGATTTCGATAGCAACATCTGCAGTACAGTTTTCAACAACCGGCTCTATGATGGGATTATTGTCCAGAGGTATGATAAAATCACCAGCTAGCCCGCCAACACCAAAGACTCTCAAGTTGCCTTTAGAATTAACAGTGACATTGATTATGCCTTCAGAATCACTATTAATGATTTTGGCATTATACAGAAAACCGGCGAGACCACCAATCCCCTCTGCGGAGGCATGGTTACTGACACCGCTCACATCAATAATGACCGTGATTGCTTTTGCATCAGAATCAAGTATGGTAGCGTTCTCAAAATGCCCAACCAGACCACCAATCTTCTCTATGTGAGCATTTTCACCACCGCTGACAATAGCTGTAATAGTCGAGTGAACTGCATCACAATCAGTTATATTACCACTAATATAACCACCCAAGCCGCCGATTTCCCACATACCAGCATGTTGATCTGCCTTCTCAATGCTGGCTGTGATGTCAGTGTTGTTGACAGTACTGTTTGCGATATTTCCATCTTCCAGCCAGCCGACCAGGCCTCCAATGCTAAAACTTCTGGCAGTTTCGGCTTTTCCTTTAATCGCAGCTTCAATGTTCCCGTTTAACACATCACAGTCAGAAACATTTCCACTGGATAAGGATCCGATTAACCCACCAAGGTTGTGGATATTAGCATATCTGGCATTGTTTATAGCAGCAGTTATTGAACCATCGTATGTGCTTTCACTAACACTGCTATTAAATATCATGCCTGCTAAACCACCAACATGATCTATCCATGCGGTATCTTCTACATTACTGATCGAAATATCAATAGTATTGTAAGCAGAACTTTCAGTGATACTGCCATGGTGGATTGAACCAACCAGTCCACCGACTTCCCATATACCAGCAGAATGAGCCCCTTGAATGGCAATATTAATAGCGCCACTTGCTTCAGCCCCAGTAACATCGCCATGATCAAGGATACCAACCATGCCACCTATTCTACCAATTACCGGATCGTCGTTGAAATCAGCAAAGTTGACGGAGATATTCCCACTTGCTTCACACTCACCATTGATGTTGCCGTCGGTCAGGCCTCCAACCAGACCACCGATTGCCCATATTCCGGCATCATTAGGTGAACCTGTTACATTAACAGAGAGAGCTCCTTCAGCTGAAGATGCTTCTACATCACCTGCATCAATCCAGCCTACCAGGCCACCAACCGGGCCAATATCTGCATGTTCTGATACGCTTTCAACCTTAACAGAAACATCACCGGTTGCATGGCTGTTTTGAACATCACCATCAACAAGCTCTCCGATCAGGCCCCCAGTCGTGTGAACATGGACATCTTCAGCGTTACTAACATCGATAGTAACATCGCCGCTGGCACTGCTGCCAAGGGAGCTTCCTTCCTCAAACCAGCCCACCAGGCCACCTACTTTGATAACATCAACATCGCTACCATCATTATCGACAGTAATCGCAAGATCGCCTCCGGCAGTACTGTTAATGACATCATTAAAAGTCTGCCAACCGATTAACCCACCGATGCCGTCAACGCGAGCAAGATCCCATGTGCCATTAACTGTTGCTGTTACATCAACCACAGCATCACAGTCTTCAACCAGGCCACCGTCATTATCTCCGATTAGACCGCCAATCCTCCAAACTTCGGCTTTTTCTCCACTTGCATTAACTGTGGCTGTAACTGTCCCCAAAGCTGAAGAACCGATAACGGTCCCACCTTCCATAAAACCGGCCAGGCCTCCTACTTTGATAACGTAGACGTCGTCACCAGCATTATCTATGGTAATCGAAATATCACCCTTGGCAGTAACGTTATTGACATCGTTATCAAACTGCCAGCCGATTAACCCACCGATACCGTCAACGCGAACAAGATCCCATGTACCGTTAACTGTCACTGTTACATCAGTCTCAGCAATACATCTTGTGACCCAGCCACCATGGTTTTCACCGATTAAGCCGCCTAGTCTCCATACTTCGATTTCTTGTCCCTCTCCGTCAACCATGGTTGAGACCGTCCCAGAAGCTGAAGAACTAATAACGGCCCCTTCTCCAACAGTACCGACCAGGCCTCCAATATTGACAACTTCGTAGTTGTTGCCGTCTCCATTAACTATGGGTAATCCGGTAACATCACCATATGCCATGCTATGAGCAATATAGGCATCTATGCTCCGGCCGACCAAGCCGCCGATTCCTTTAGAACCGTCAACGCTGCAGTGAGCTTCACTGCCGGTGATCGAACCCTCGTTATTGCCAACCAAACCACCGGTTGTCCTTTCCCCGGTAACCACACCATCATCATTGACAATGCAATCGCGAACGTAACCATGGTTAAAACCAACCAGGCTGCCAACGCAGCATTTACCGGTGACATCGACGTTTTCCAGGTTTACATTGAATATACGGGCTTCATGGCCGGTAAAGCCAAAGAGCCCGACATCAATTTCCTCAGGACGATCTATAGTCAGGTTTTCGATGGTGTAATCATTGCCGTGGTAGCTGCCGGTAAAAGGACTTCCTGAATCGACTTCTTCAGGACAATTACCGATCGGTTCCCAGCCTTCATTTTCATTCCATCCAGAGAGATCAATATCTTCAGTCTGGACGTAGTGATCATCAAGGTTGTCACGGACTTCGTCCAGTTCCTCTGCAGTGGCAACCGGCTTTCCAACTATAACTACCGGGTCACTGTAGGCCGAGGCCATGTTGTTACGGTTGACCGGCTTACCGGTCTCAGAATCTTTATCTTCACTGTCCTCTCCGGAGTTATCGGTCCAGGCCCCGGTTCCAAACTCATAAGCGCCTCTTTCACCTTCATCAGGCGTAGTGGCGCTGAATGTAGCTGAAACCGATTCGCCCTGTTCCAGGTAGTCATCCTCGCTAGCAGCCCACAAGGAAAGCAGGCTCTCTATCAGATTACCGAACCAGTTTTTCCCAGAAGGTACGCTAATGTTTAGATCCTTTAAATCAGGATCATCTGAGTCATAATCATCGACATCAAAGCCATCCGGGATATCCATTTCAGCAGATCCCAGGGGGGTGTCCGCGCCAAGCTCGGTAAAGGTAACGGTGAAGTCCTTCTTCTTCCCAGTATCTTCACCATCTACAAGCGCATCCGGCGTTATTTCAGCCTTGTAGGAGTTGCCCTCACCTGCTTCCTGTTCAGCTTGATCAGCAAGTTCCTTCTCTTGCTCCTCGCCTTCCGGTAATTCTTCATCCTTCTGCTCAGTAAGAGCGGAATCTTCAGGTTCGCAAGAGTCTTTATCACCGGCATCGTTTTCACCGGCCTCTTCACAATCAGATCCAGGCTCGCCTTCATTCAGCCCACCGGTTTCGGTTTTCCCTGAATTAGTATTACCGGAAAAACCGCTTCCACTGCTCGAGGTGCTGCTTTTTCCCGAACCACCGGAAGAGTTGCCGGAACCGGCAGATCCACTGGAAGAACTACCCTGTGCATCGCTTCCCGAGCTGCCCTCTGATTTTTCGGATGAATCATCATCAGGTTTCTTATCATCAGATCCAGTTTCTTCAGATGCAGAGTTGTCTTCAGTGGGGGTGCATTCGGAAGGGTCATCTGTATTCGAGGCAGGCGCCTCCTTACTTGGGGATTCTGAGGAACCATCAGAACCGTCTTTCGAGGATGACTGGCTTTGAGATTCAGTAATGTTATCACCGCCGTCACTGCCAGATGAACTCTGTGCATCTGATCCGGAACTGGAATCAGGCTTACCGGATGAACCAGAAGAATCAGAAGAAGTGTCTGTTCCTGAGGAACCGGAACTGCTTTCTTGAGTACTCTCAGCAGTGCCGGAAGAACTGCTTGAACTACTTCCACTGTTAGAACCGGTAGAACCACTCGAATCACCGGATGATCCCGAGCTGCTTCCGGAAGAACTAGCTGAGCTTGAGCTAGTACTCTCACTGCTGCTATTCGAGCCCCCGGAAGAATTACTTCCCGAAGAACCAGAACTGGCAGTTGAACCGGAACTCCCGGAAGAAGATGTGCTTCCCGTGGACGAACTTGAACCACCCGATGAAGATCCGGAACTTCCTGAAGATGAACTGGATCCGGAAGAACTATCGCTGCTGCTTGAGCTTGATTCTGCGGAACTGTCCGACCCTGCATCACTATCAGCATAAACGGCTGCGGGTAACAACAGGATCACTGCTGCAATCAAAAACACAAAGAGTATTTTGGCTTTGTTCACCTTCTTTTTACTTTTAGGCATTTTCATTTCCCTCCCTTCTATATAGGATGTAAAACAAATGCAAAACAAACCGGGAAAGTAACCCAGGCTCTTTAACAATCCTTCCTGAGAGGTAAATTCCAGAAAAGATCAACAGACCCGGGCCTTCCCTAAGGATTTCATAAGCAAGCCCTCCTTTCTTACGGTTAAATCCATCTAACTGATAACTGCCAAAACAGCTTGATGGCAGGTAGTTGCAAAGTTTAAAACAATATGTTGAGATGATGTATATACAATTGCCCTATATCCCTTTTAATAAAGGTGTTTAATTATCTTACAAACTAACATAGAGATATAAAGGTTAACTGGAAGTACTACAAGGATAATAACTGGTTGATTAAAAGAGCGGTCCATTCATGAGGTTGTTAAATCATGGTGTTTTGTTTGCTAAACACTGATTGCAAAAAAAGCTTTTTATAGAGCAGAAAAAACTGTTTAAGAGAAAACGTCAAATTAATGGCTAAAGACAAACTTCCAAATGGTAGCCGAACTGCCCAAATAATAAAGACAGTGGCTACATTATCCCACTTAAAGGCAAGATTGCTATGTATAGCATCCACTTAAAAACATATAATATGCCTTCACCAACCTCCCCTCACAAAAACAACCGGTTTTAATGTGAAACTGGATA
This sequence comes from Spirochaetaceae bacterium, assembly GCA_003552185.1. Taxonomy (GTDB): domain Bacteria; phylum Spirochaetota; class Spirochaetia; order DSM-27196; family SLAA01; genus B1Sed10-166. The sequence goes on along the minus strand of PUOW01000455.1, from coordinate 313 downwards.
AATATAAACGTATCGCAAATTATTTGCTTTAAAATAACAGACAATTCCTGACTTTGCTTAGTTGATAATATCACCGGAGAGACTAACTTTAAGCTTAAGTTTGGTGCTCCTTCACTCTCAGATAATACTCAAGGTGGACTTGTCTTGGTCTTATGCCGGTTTAAACTGGAGTTATTTTTTCCCAGACCGGTTGTTGCATCATCTGCTAATCGATGTTAGGATTATTTCACGGTTAATAAGCATTAGCATGGTGGAAATAGAATCATAACCAGGAAGCAATTAATCCTTGTTAAAGGAGCACACCTATGAGTTT
>PUOW01000416.1 GCA_003552185.1 Spirochaetaceae bacterium | reverse complement strand
ACGTCGACGGAAGCAACCGTCGAGCGCTGCATATCTACACAGGGCTCGGATTTCAGATCGAGGACTGCGCCGAGGTGGGATATGTTCCGGGGCGTGTACAGGACGGAGTCGTCTGCATGCGACTCGAAGTCTGAGTACGGGCGGCAGGCCAATCGATAGAAAATTAATCTATATATTAACTTGACAATATACGGATCTCGTTATAGATTGGCCGTGAGCAGTCGCGGAGAACGTTGTAGCGTCTGCTAAACTCAAAGCAGTAGGTAGGTGAGGTTATGGAACTAGTGAGCCCTGTTGAACCCAATTTTCATCTGAAGGCGAATCGCACATTCACCGGTGTGCGGCGGCATGCGTGGGTGCTCGTGCCGATTATCGCCGGCGGCTCGTTGTACTATCCGCCGCTCGGCTTGGGTGTTGCTGCAATCATGGTGCTGATTATGGTGTCCGGGTTCTTTCAGGGACGATACGTCTGCGGGAACATCTGTCCGCACGGCAGTATCTTCGATCGTCTCTCGCTTCCGGTTTCACTTAACAAGAAAATTCCGGCGTTCTTTCGATCCCCGATTCTGAAGTGGGGGTTCTTTGGGTTGTATATGGTGATGTTTGTGGTGCGGCTCGGGCGGGTGGCGCCGTTCTGGGGCGAGGCTGAGTTTCTGGGGCGGTTCGGCGCGCTGATGGGTAATCAGTACCTGGTCATGCCGACGATCGTGGGCGTAAGCCTCTCGTTTCTGAATCCCCGCACCTGGTGTTCCTTTTGCCCGATGGGGACTACCGGGCAGGTGATGTACAAGCTCGGCAAGGCGCTTCGGCTAAACCGCCGAACCGACCGTAAAGTCACGATCTCCGCTCCGGAGCAGTGTCACACCTGCGCGACCTGCGCGCGCGTCTGTCCGATGCAGCTTGAGCCGTACAAGAACTGGAACACCGAGAACCAGTTCGACAACGAGATCTGTATCCGCTGCGGCACCTGCGTGGAGCATTGCCCCGCCGATCTGCTGTCGCTCACGACCGCGGACGGAGCAAAGAAACTGCGCGAAGCAACTTCGCTTGAAGGCTATGAGAATCGCCACGCGGTGAGCGCGCAGATAGAGCGAATCACGCCGCTGCGCGACAACGTGCGCGAGCTAACCTTCAAAACAAACGGTAGCAATGGGCGGAACGGCGGCAACGGGCGAAACCTCGCCCCCGAGAGCGACCGCGGCCACTCCGGCAACGGCTCGGCGATGGGCTACAAACCGGGTCAGTTTGTGCTTGTGAAGGTGAACGACGATCCGGAGGTTTTTCGGGCGTACTCGATCAGCAGCACCGATCCGAACGATCCCGAGCGGCTTTCGGTCACGGTGATGAATAAGCCCGGCGGGTATGGTTCGCACACCGTATTCGGCCGTTTCGAAGAAGGGCAGGAAGTACAACTCGAAGGGCCGATGGGCCGAGAGCTCGTTGTCGACAAAGAGGCCGATAAGGTGCTGTTCATCGCCGGTGGCATCGGGATCACTCCGTTTGTTCCGATTGCGAAAGACTTGGTGGACGATCCGGGCGCGGTTACCTCGGCAACGCTCCTGTACGGCGTCAACAAGGAGCACGAGTTCTTGTACGACGACTACTTCGCCGGGCTGGCCGAGCAAAGCGAGGTGTTTGATTACGTCAAAGCGGTGGCGTTCCCGGAAGGCGAGTGGGACGGGCATACCGGCTTCGTCACTACGGTGCTGCAGGACATGGATCTCAGCGACTACAAAATCTACATGTGCGGCCCGCCGCCGATGGTGAACGCGGTTATGAAGACCTTAAAGCAGATGCAGGCCGAGGGGCGGGGCACCTCGGACGAGTTCGTGTACTACGAGACCGCTTCTTGATGGAACTGCCCCGTAGTGTGTTGGTGCCGAAGCGAGGGGCAATACCAACACGGTGCGGGGCAGTACAACGGCGCTTTACCCGAGGCGGTCGTACCGGGTACGCTGCCGGCGAGATGAATATTGCTTCACTAACCGGTGTTGAGAAGACCGTCGGGAACGGGCTGCTGTTTGAAGAGGTTACGCTCGGGATAGAGGCCGGCGAGAAGGTCGGCCTTGTCGGACGCAACGGCTCCGGCAAATCTACCTTGCTTCGACTGATATCCGGCGAGATTCCGCCCGACGAGGGACAGATCACGACGAGCCGAGGAGTCAGGCTTTCAACCCTACGGCAGCACCCGGAGCCGATCGCGGGCTTAACGGTGGAAGAGTATCTCTTCCCCGACCTGTACGCAGACGCGCCCTCTCCGGTGCAGTTTGAGCTCGACGCAGAAGAGCAGGCGGCGGCGTTACAGCGCTACCGGGCGGCCTGCAGCCGTCTCGGCATAACCGAGTTAGAGCAAAAGCTCGAGACGCTCTCAGGCGGAATGCTCAAGAAAGTCGCGATAGCGCGGTGCTTTGCGTTCGAGCCCGATCTGATGACGCTCGATGAGCCGACTAATCATCTCGATCTCGACTCGATTACCTGGCTCGAGCAGTATCTTGCAGACTGCGCCTCGGCGTTTGTGTTGGTGACCCACGACCGGTACATTCTCGACGCAACCTGCACCACCATTCTCGAGATCGAGGGCAAGCGCGTCCATCGCCACCCCGGGAATTACTCCGCGTATCTCGAGCGTCGTGCCGAGCGCGAACACGACAGAAACGTGGCGGAGCAACGCCGGACGACTATTCTGCGTCGTGAGCTCGAGTGGCTGAAGCGCGGGCCCAAGGCTCGAACCGGCAAGGACAAAAAGCGAAAGGAGCGAATCGCGACGATGCTCGCCGATGAACCCCAGCGGGAGCAGCGCCTTCAGGGGCTTCCGGCCGCACAGCGCCGGCTCGGGAAAAAGGCTGTCGAGCTCGAGCACCTTTCCAAGCGTTACGCCGGGACGCCGATAATTCGCGATCTTTCGTATCGCGTAGCACCGGGCGAGCGAATCGGGATTATCGGGCCGAACGGTTCAGGGAAAACGACCTTGCTCGATCTGATCGCCGGCAGGGTGCGCCCGGATCATGGCTCGGTTGAACACGGTGAAACCGTTGCGCTCGCGTATTTCGATCAGACAGCCGCGCGCATAGACCGCAGCCTGACCGTTCTGGAGTATCTCACAGAGGTTGCGGAGCGCGTGCCTCTCAGCAACGAGATCACCGTGAGCGCGGAGCAGTTTCTCGAGCGGTTTTTGTTCCCACGCTCTATGCAGTCGCAGCTGCTCGAGCGCTTGTCGGGAGGGGAGTTGCGGCGGCTGTACCTGGTGCGTTTGCTCGCGGGCGCACCGAACGTCTTGCTGTTCGACGAACCCACGAACGATCTCGATATCGAAACGCTTCGCATACTGGAGCGCTACCTCGACGAGTTCGACGGCTGCATTCTGCTGGTTTCGCACGATCGCGCACTGCTCGATCGTGTCACCGACTCGCTGTGGATTCTCGACGGCGCCGGCGGCGTTAAGCCGTTTGTGGGTAGTTACGACGAGTATCTCGCGAACGACTCAGCCGAGACCGGGCCGGCGACCGGGCCGGCGACCGGGCCGACGGCCGGGGCCGGGGCCGGGGCCGAGCGGCGGCCTAAGAAGGCGGTAAATCGCGAGGAGAAAGCGGGACTGTCGTATCGTGAACAGAGAGAATACGAGCGCCTGCCCGACGAGATTGCCGAGGACGAAGCGGAGCTTCAGCAACTGGAAGAGGGCTTTCAGCAACCCGCGCAGGACCCGGAGTTCTTGGAACGACAAACGAAGCGGTACCACGAGCTTCTGGCGGAGGTAGAACGAAAAACCGCGCGCTGGGAAGAGCTCGCCGAGCGCGCGGTAGATTGAGCGTGTCGGTACGCTATCGAACCGTAGCGGCGGGTTGTATAGGCGGGCCGGCACCTACCGGCCGGCGACCGGCTCAGCTGCCGCCGGCGTCTCGACACACGCATCGCGGCGGTGAGGTTCCTTCGAGAAGCAGCCGCCGGTGAGGTAGCCCATCGCAACGAGCGCCTCGGCGTTCAGAATTGCGGCACCGGCCGCGCCCCGAATGGTGTTATGACCGAGCACCACCATGCGAACGTCGAAGACCGGGCAACTGCGCAGGCGGCCGATCAAGGTCGACATCCCTCCCTCGATCATAAGATCGCGAGCCGGTTGAGGCCGGTTCGGATCATCGAACACCCACAGCGCTTGCTGTGGCGCCGACGGTAGCGCCGCCTCCTGCGGGTATCCCCGAAAGTCCTCAAGCGCGGCTCGCACCTCGGCGAGTTCCGGGCGCGACGCCAGCTTTACCGAGAGCGTTTCGGTGTGTCCGTCGATCACCGCTACGCGGGTGCACTGGGCGCCGATCGAGATATCGGCCGGCAACACTCGATCGCCGTTTCGCGCTCCGAGAATCTTGAGTGTCTCGGTCTCGAGCTTTTCTTCCTCACCGCTAATGTGCGGGATTACGTTGCCCATAATGTCGGTGGCCGAGAGGCCGGGGTACCCTGCACCCGAGATCGCCTGCATTGTGCTGACCTGCACCGCTTCCACGCCGAAGGCGCGATGCAACGGAGCGAGCGCCATCGCGAGGAAGATGGTGGAGCAGTTGGGGTTTGTGACCAGCGCTCCGGGATAGGGCTGATGTTCGATCATCTTGAGATGGTCGGCGTTGATCTCCGGTATCACAAGCGGCACATCACGATCCATGCGATGATTCTTGGAGTTGCTGATCACCACGTGTCCGGCCGCCGCATACCGCTCTTCCAACTCGCCGGCGATCGAGGAATCGAGCCCCGAAAACAGTATCGTGCTCTCGAGGGGTTCTGCGGTGGATTTGATGTAGGTTTCGCCCACCGGGCCGGGCAGCGGTGAGCTTTGAACCCAGCTTACCGCGTCGCGATAAGGTTTGCCGGCCGAACGTTCGGACGCCACGAGCTCATGCACGCGAAAGTAGGGGTGATGCTGCAGTAGGGCGATGAACTTCTGCCCGACTGCACCGGTTGCGCCAAGTACGCCAACCTTGATGTTCTCCATACCAGACCTCCAGATAGCAGTCTCTTGGATCATTTCTGTATGGAGGAGATGTCGTTGATTTGCTTCCAGGGGTACTGCGCAGGAAGGAAACCAATAGCACTCCACCGTTTGGTGACAGTCCCTGGGATTTAGCCCAGGCAACCAAGCTTCTGCCGCTCAGGACGGCCGAAACCTTCGGCGAAGCACCCTTTCACGCAGCTTCTCAGGGCTCCTGAACCCTCGGCTGCGCTACTGTTGAACTTCGCGCCTCTATTGATCCAAATATGTTGTGTTCAATTAATAGCAAAAACTCACGCAGTGGTCAAGCGGCTTTGAAAGCGAGGCTCTAAAAGCGGGCTCCAAATGCGCGGCGTGTGAAAGTGGGCGCTCTTGGAAGCGCCCCGATCGCGCCCCCGATCCTCATCGTCGGGCGTTCAGGCTTCGCGTACCCGCCGTATGATCTCGTCGAGGTTTCGAGGAGGCTCGATCCCTTCTTGACGAAGCGCCGCTACTATCGCGGTCTTGAGCTCGGCCGGCGAGAGTTGCGTGCCCGCGCCTCCGCCTTGGTTATGCCCGCCGGCCGGTGAGTTCGATGCTGCGGCGGTTTGTGCGCTTGGGCGGCTCGAGGGCCGGTCTCCGGTTTCGGCGCGCGCCGGCGGGGTAAGCGGCTCAGCGCTCGAGTCCGGCACGATGCGGATCCCGAGCTCGCGGGCACGTTCGCGCGCGAGATCGGTTACCACTACGTCGTTGTTTGCCGGGAGCTCCCTGACGCCTTCAGCGCAGTACAACTCAACATCTTGTGCGGTTAGGAACTGCTTAGCCATTTCCGGTCCTCCTTATTGCGCGCGAGCGCTACGAGCGGCCCTCGACCGCCTCCACCGCCGCAACCGCGGCGTCGCGTGCGGCCAAGATGCTCGATTCGCTGCCGCTCAACCACATGCGGCCGTACACGCCCACCGAGGTGATATGCATGATATTGATCTCGGATGCTTTCTCGGCTTCGTTGGCCGCCAGGTTGATATAGGCCGCCGGGGTGCATTCGAGCACCAGCATCGTGCGGCCCGGCACAAGCATCATACCGCGAGAGAAGCGGTTTAGGAGCTGCGCCTGGTACGGGCTCACATTGGTTATAACCTGTTCCGACGCGATCTGCGGCTTGAGCTGGTCCTTGGCGGTGAGCCCGAGCTCCCGCAGCACCACCTGGCCGGCCTGGATCACGTCTTCTTGTGAGTACGAGTGAATCTCGAACATACCGTACTGGCGCTCTACGATCTGAGCTCCCGGTTTTGCGTTGGTGGCCTTCACGGCGTAGTCCACCACTCGGAACACCCAGTTGCCGGGCGCCATCTCCACGTAGAGACTCGCCATCCCCTCGACCGGAAGGTCGCCCTGCGTGATTGTGCCGACAAAGGCGGCGTATTGCGGCTGCATGCGATCGAGGTAACAAAAGGCTCGTAGCTCAAATTGGTCGGACATCGTTCACACTCCTTGCCCTATCCCGAAGCTCATGGCCGGGCGGGGTCGTTCATCGCGACGCCGAGCGGCGTGACGAACAACGGTCGCCGCGGCAGTATGGTCGGCACCCCGGTCACGGAACTGAGCACCTCATCGATACCGGTGAAAGCGCAGGTTCCTCCGACGAGATACAAGGTCTCGACGTTGTACGGTGCAATCTGCCCGGCTATGATGCTGCCGATTTTTTCCATAACCGGCTTCACTACCGGAAAAAGCCGCGCTTGCTGATCGCGATCTATTTTGCGCCGCTCGGCTTCCTCGAACGGTATCTGCAACGCCCCCGCGATGACTAAAGACAGGTGCGTACCGCCGGTGGGCTCATCACCGGTCGCAACCACCTCACCGTCGCGCACGATCGCGATCCCGGTGGTGCCGCCGCCGATATCAACCACTGCTCCGTTCTCGATGCGCAGCACCGCGTTGGCCGCCGACGGCTCATCGACGAGCGCGCTGCAGTCGAGCCCGGCCGACTCCAACACATAGCGGCCGGCCTTTACCTCGCCGGGCGAAACCCCCGGTGGGTAGCAGGTGGCGGCATGTGTAAGCGGGGACCCCAAGCGCGTTTCAACGCGGCGCTTCAACCGCTCAACCAGCTCCACCGCGCCGCGGAAATCTACCACTACGCCGTCACGGATGACCTGCGCAAACTCGTAGGCGCCGGCGAGCGGTCGGTAGTCTTGGTCGAGCGCGAAGATAACGGTGTAGGCCGTGCCGAGATCTACACCCACATGCACCGTAGGCGCCTGT